>NZ_CP042464.1:0-300357 GCF_015074785.1 Segatella copri | reverse complement strand
AATCCTAGTCCACCCTGCGAATTAGGACGGAGGATGAAGGTCTTGGTCATGGTGTTCAGAAGCGCTTCAGGGAATCGGTAGAGCAAGAGAAAGAGCATCACACAGACGGTTTCACCCAATCCGAACTTCACGAAGAAGGTGCGGAACATGTTCTTCAGTTCATGAGCCACTTCACCCACCGTTCTGTCGGTCTGCACATCATCCTTCGGGCGCGGCATGAAGCGGCTGTGGTAGAGCCACAAACCGATGAAGATACCTGCCAGTCCGTAAAAGATAAGCGCCCATGAGAAGCGAATCTGGTTGCGGAAGAGAACCTGAAGCACACCTGCCAGCATCACCAGAAACCCATTTACAAAGATGATGGCGAGGCGGTAGAAGGTATTTCGCAAGCCTACAAACTTAGTCTGCGTATGTTCATCCAGCTCAATCATGTAGAAACCATCTGCCGAAATGTCGTGGGTGGCACTACAGAAAGCGATGAGGAAGAAGAAGCACATCGTTGCCTGGAACCAGAAGGCTGTAGGCAGCGAGAAGGCGATGCCGGCAAGGGCAGCTCCGATGAGAGCCTGCATGGTGAGCACCCACCAGCGCTTAGTCTTCAGCAAATCTATGAACGGACTCCACAAGGGTTTGATGACCCAGGGAAGGGCGAGCCATCCGGTATAGAGACCCACCTCAGCATCGGTCAGCCCCAACTGCATGTACATCACCACAGAGAGGGCGGTAACGATGACGTTGGGGAGTCCTTCGGCAAAATAGAGGGTCGGAATCCATGCCCATGGACTCCGACTGTTTTTCTTTGTTACCATTTTACATCACTATTTATAAAGTTTCTTGATTTCAGCACCCTGATAGTAGTGCAACAGGATGGCATCATAATGATAACCCTGCTCGCCCATCACGGCAGCACCAATCTGGCAGAGGCCTACTCCATGCCCCCAACCGGCTCCGATGAGTTCGAAACGCTGAGGCACTCCCTGCTCATCCTTATCATATTTATCCACCACGAAGGCTGAACTCAGCAGATGACTGTCGCTCAGCGTACGGCGGATTTCGAGTTCCTTACCGATGGTAAAGGTCTTCTCTGTTCCGATGATCTGGAGTTTGCTGATTCTTCCACTCTTTCCGCGCTCCACGGCCTTCATGTCAAGGATGGCACCCAGGTCCATCTTCAGTTTGTCGGCGATGAGCTGCTGCAACTTCTCCTGGCTGAGCGTTTCTTTCCAGCGGTAGAAATTGACGGTTTCCTGATCATAGTCGTTGAGCACTTCTGACAGGATTTTCTTGTCCTGCGTGTTGCAGAAAGCTGGCGGATTGAAGCGGATCCATTTCTCAGCCTCCTCCTCATTGGTCAGATTAGGCTGTGTATGTTCTACGCCCAGGGCAATGTCGCGAACCGCCGTGAGATAAGTCTTCGGCGTATCCTCCCAGCAATACTGGAATTCCTCGGTTATTCCGCCGCAGCATTTCGAGAATCTTGCATCGCAGATTTCTTCGCCGTCCATCAGAATCTGTCCCTTGGTCTGGCGGATGGCTTCAGCTACATGGGGCGATGTTTCCTTGGTGATACCCTGGTAGCGCTGGCAGTGGTCGTCGGCACATACATCAAAGAGGGTGTGGTCTTCGCGGTCGTACCAGCGGATGAGCGTATCTTCCTTCTTGGTGAAGGAGAAGAAGTTGTTGCCGCTCTCAGCCACCTCTCGGCGCTTCTTCATCTGTGCCAGGAGCCATGAACGGGAGATGACGGCGTGCGCCTTCAGGAGTTCGAGACTCGAAGTGGCACTCATCTCACTGCTGATGACGCTCTCCAGATATTTCTCTACAGGCAACTCATTGATTGCCACAATCTTATCCGATTCTACCACAAAGCGGAGCGTGCCCAGGAAGGTTTGGGTTTCCTTGCGCTCCCAGTGGAAGTTGACACCGATGGTTACGTCGCTCAGCGAAAACGAGGCGTCGGCACTCTGCGGATGAAAGGTAAGCTGGCTGTACTGGTTGCCGTTCCAGAGCACACCGCCTTCTGAGAATTCTACCACCTGTTCGCCCAGCACCTTTTCGCCCTTGGCAAGATAAGGTTTGTTGAGCGAGAAATGAATCTTCTGCGCACTCACGATGCCCACCGTTACGTCGGGCTGCTTACCTTTATTATATAAGGTGGAAGAGGCTTCGGCTGCATCCTCGGCATCCTTAGATGCCTTCAGTTTGGCGATGATGGCGTTCATCTTTTCTTCCGAAACGCCACATTCCTGCAGCAGCGAGAGGGCTTTCTCCTCGGTCAGCTTTCGGAAATCTTCCTCACGAGGGGTGATGATGAGTCCGCTCATATCCAGTGCTCCCGGCGAAACCACAAACTGGGCATCGCCTTCGGCAAAATAGGCTTCCGGACGGTGCTTTTCTCTCGGAATGACCACGCTGATGAATTCCTCGCCCTTGCGCCAGGAGATGATGTTCATCATCGGTTCGGTTTCGTCGCCACGCTGAGGCATTGCCTTGTAGAGACGGCGGAAGAGGGCCTCATCGCTCTCAGCACTCTTCGAGATGATGACGAAGGCGGGAACGATGAAGTCGCGAACCACTGAGATTTTCTCCTCATCATTGAGAGAGATGATATCGGTCAGGTTGCGGGAGAGACGCTGCCAGTTAGTCTGAAGAGGAAGGATGCCGTTGGTTCCTGCCTGGAAATGAAGATGGTCTGGAGCCGATGCACCACACTTCGGACCGTTGTAGAACACCATCAGGTCGCTGTGCAGACTGATGAAGCGGTGCATCTCGCCGTAGTTCTTGTAGATGAGCTGAGGCTGATGCTTGCGTGCCGGAATGGTGAAGTGGACTGGCAGAATCGGGAACGGATTCACCAGAAGATGGAATTTCTCGTCTATCTGCTTCGACATCTGTTCCTTAGGACGGTTCTTGTCGCAAAGGAAACAAGGGCGCTCGCCCAGGGTTTTCTTATCTATCTTGGCGCCCGTACTTACGATGCGGGCTGGGTTCCACTGCAGTTTCAGCTGGTCGGAGAACTGGCGGGTTTCTACATGCTTGAGGTCGCGGAAGCGGTGGCGCGCATCGGTCCAAACCTCCAGCTGACGGTTGAAGAAACGCGAGATGCTGCTGTCTTCCATAATGTCGGCCTTGCCCTGCAGCAGGTGCTGGCGTGCCTTCAGTTCCATGGTGCGCAGGCGGTCCTTATACAGATTGTTGGCGTTCACCTTCTCTACGCTGAGGGCTGCATCGCTGTTACCTCCCCAGCGGCGGCAGAGGTAGAGTTCGTCGTAGATTCTGCCGATGCGGTAACGGCGCGAAAATGCCAAGCCGAGCGCATAATCCTCACCATACGAGGTGTTAGGAAACTGGATCTGTCTGACCAGCGGAGTGAAGAAGGCGCGCGGAGCGCCCAATCCGTTGATACGCAGCGCATTGTTGCATCCGTTTTCATCGGTCCACTCCTTGTGGTCTATCAGTCCCGGTGGCAGGGTATTGAGGTCGAAGTCGCACATGCGGTACGAGCCTATAATCATGGCAGCCTTCTGCTTGTAGAAGGCATCTACTATTTTTTGGAGTGTCTTTGGTGAAGAATAGAGGTCATCGCTGTCAAGCTGTACGGCAAACTTTCCACAGAAACTGCTGTTGATGGCTTCGTTCCAGCATCCGCCTATTCCCAGATCGGTTCTCTCCGGCACAATCTGTATCAGGTTGTCGGCTTTAAGTTCATCCAGTATTTCGCCGGTGCGGTCGGTAGAATGGTTGTTTACCACGATGACGTTAAACTTGAAGTTGGCCTTCTGTCCCAGCGCACTCTTCACGGCATCAGCCACCGTCTTTTCGCGGTTGAAGACGGGGATGATGACAGATGCCTCGTATTCAAAATCCTGCTCACCGAAGTCGGGCTGGCGGTAGAAGGTGGTGTCTATCAGGGCGCCCACCTTGCCCAGATGCTGGGTGCATGCCTTTTCCATCTCAATCTGCACCTCGCGGTTGCGCGGGTTTACATAGTCAAACTGCTTCTCGCCGCTCTTACGGGTGTCGAGTTCGGCTTCTGAATAGAGGAATTCGTTGAGATGGAAGATTTCGCCAATGCGGCTCAGATAGAGACGGAGGTCGTAGAGGGCGGCAAACTGATACTCTTCGCGGTCGGGTTGGGCGATGTAGTCGGCCAGCGCCTGTGCCTTGATGCACCAGAGGCTTCCAAAGTCGAAGTCATCTCGCAAAGAACCTGACTGGTAGTCAATTACCGGATGTTTCTCCATTTTGCCTTCCACCATCTTGTAGTGGTCGGCGTAAACCATGACGGCATCCGTATCATCTGCCACTCTGAGGAATCGCTCCAGCGTGTTGTTTCCCCATCCTATGGTGGTGTGGCGGGTACAGATCATCACGTAGTCGGCATCTGTATTTTCAGCGATGCTGACAATGGTGTTACTGCTTTCCAGGCGGTCGGTGATGACAAACGTACATCCTTCGGGCACCTGATGATGAGCGGCAAAATCAGCACTCACCAGGAAGTGGATATGCTGTACAGTCTTGTACTCATGAAGCACCGACAAGGCATTCTGCGCATCGTCGATGTATTCGCAAGGCAAGAAAAGGTCTATTTTTTCTCTCATTTTCTTACGTTATTTTTGTTCACTTCAGCCCTTTTCGGGGGGCTAAATCTGTGTTTTTTATCTTTATTTTATCTTATTATATTAAAATATGTGGCAAAGATACTAATTTTTCGGCAAAAAACACTATCTTTGCAGTATGAATAATGAAAAAAAATATCTTTTGGGCCTTACACTTGCCGAATTGAAGCAGGTGGCAAAGGACTTAGGCATGCCCGCCTTCACCGGTGGGCAGATGGCGAAGTGGCTCTATGAGCAGCATGTGAAGAGCATTGATGAGATGACCAACATCTCGAAGGCGAACCGTGCCAAACTCGCTGCCGAATACGAAATAGGATGCTTCGGATATTCCGATGCGCAACATTCGGTGGATGGTACCATCAAGTACCTCTTCCCTACCCGAAGCGGCAAATTTGTCGAGACGGTTTACATCCCCGACAAAGACCGCGCCACGCTGTGCGTTTCTTCGCAGGTGGGATGCAAGATGAACTGCCTGTTCTGCCAGACCGGCAAGCAGGGGTTTGAGGGCAGCTTGCCTGCAGGCGACATTCTGAACCAGATTTACTCGCTGCCGGAGGTGGACAAGCTTACCAACATCGTGTTCATGGGTCAGGGCGAGCCGATGGATAATCTCGACAATGTGCTGCGCGCCACAGAGATTCTCACCGCCGACTACGGCTGGGCATGGAGCCCGAAGCGCATCACGGTAAGTTCGGTGGGCGTGAAGAACAAGCTGAAGCGGTTCCTGGAAGAGAGCGACTGCCATGTGGCCATCAGCATGCACGACCCTATCCCTTCTGAGCGCGCTGAACTGATGCCTGCCGAAAGGGGCATGGGCATTGAGCAGGTAGTAGAACTGCTGAGGAACTATGATTTCTCTCATCAACGCCGCCTGAGTTTCGAATACATCGTCTTTAAGGGCGTAAACGACAGTATGCAGCATGCCAAGGCCATCATCAAGCTGGTGAAGGGACTTGACTGCCGTTTCAACCTGATCCGTTTCCACCAAATTCCAGACATTCCTCTGCAAGGTGTGGATGATGAGAAGATGGAGCAGTTCCGTGATTACCTCACCCAGCATGGTGTCTTCACCACCATCCGTGCCAGCCGCGGCCAGGACATCTACGCTGCCTGCGGTCTACTCAGCACCTCGAAGAAAATCGGAGAAATCCGTGAGCACGAGAATGAAGAGAAGATGAATAAGTAAGGAAAGGTGGGGGAAAAATGGTTAGAGAATCTTTAAAGATCCTACTTGCCGGCTGTCTTTTGTTCCTTTTTCTGGCAAGTTGCAGCCCGGGAAGAGGAAGAAACAGAAAACTGCCCAAGAGCACAGGACAGCCTTACGAGGTGGTGCTCGAGGGAGATACCGACAGCATCGTTACGAAGATACTGACGGAAGAGGTGCCTGCCCTGCCCCAACCCGAACCGCTCTGCCGGCTCATCCAGGTTAAGAAGGGCAAGATACACGGCAGCTACCTGCTCGTAAGAACTCGCATCGTAGTGAACATCCCGGCAGCGGAATTCTCAGTCAGGCTGAGCCGCAACGAGAATGCTTCACCGCAGACTGTCATCCGCATCTCAGCCCGCTCGCCGCAGCAACTCAAAGAGAAACTCAACCCCGAGAAACTGCGCCAGCTCGTAGATGAGACTGAACTGGAGCACCTCGCCTCCATCATCTCCACCAACCCGAGCAAGCAGAACCACGAGATGCAGCAGCTGGTAAAGAAGAACTTCGGCATCAGCATAATCATCCCTGCCGAAATGCAGGCAAGCAAGAAGGCCGGGAACTTCATCTGGATTTCAAACAACGCCAGTTCGGGCATGAAGAACCTCATCCTCATGAAAGTGAAGAGGGAAGAACGAAGAGGGAAAGCCAATTCTGATGCTTTTCCTGCTCAAGAGAAGCAGCAGATTGACAGCATGCTCCGCACAAACATGCCCGGCGAAACCGACAGCATGTACATGATAATCCCGGTCCTTTCAGAAAAAGGACTCTGGGAGATGAAGGGCGACGCCATGGGAGGTCCCTACGTGATGAGGAGCATCCGCCTGAGCAAAACGGGAGATGAAATCATCATCATCGGCTTCGTCTATGCGCCCGAAATGAAAAAGAAAATATTAATCAAGCAGCTAGAAGCTGCGATTTCTACTATAAAATAAAACGATAAATGGACAGCAAAAAGATTAGAGTGGCCATCACTCACGGAGATACCAACGGTATCGGATACGAACTCATTTTTAAGGCATTCAGTGAGCCAGAGATGTTGGAGTATTGTACCCCTATCATCTACGGTTCGCCTAAAGTGGCAGCTTATTACCGCAAGGCGATGAATCTGCCTGCCCAGTTCTCCATCATCCAGAAAGCAGAAGATGCTGAAGATGGAAGAATCAACCTCCTGCCAGCCGTAGACGAGGAGGTAAAGGTTGACATGGGCATGCCTACTCAGGAATCGGGTACGGCAGCCATCAAGGCACTTGACCGAGCCATGACCGACTACCGCGACGAGCTCTTCGACGTGCTCGTTACCGCACCGGTAAACAACCAGAACGCACAATTTGAGGGCTTCCAGTTCAAGGGCCACAAGGAATACATTGAAACTTGCCTGGGCGAAGGTGCCAAGGGCCTTTCCATCCTCTGCGGCGGCGACCTTCGCATCGCATCCGTAACCGGAAAGACTCCGCTCAAGGACGTGCCGGCAGCTATCACCCAGGAGCTCATCATCGAGAAGGTGAAGCAGATGCACACATCACTGAAGCGAGACTTCATGATTACCAACCCGCGCATCGCCGTGCTCGCCCTGAATCCTAGCAACAACGGTGAGGAGAGCTGCGGACCAGAGGAAGCCAGCATCATCATCCCAGCCATTGACCAGCTTGCCGAGCAGAAAATACAAGCTTTTGGTCCTTACCCTGCTGACGAGTTCTTCGGCAACGGCCATTTCGTAGAGTTCGACGGCATCATGGCCATGTATCATGATCAGGCTACTACCCCGTTCCATTCTCTCTACACCGAGGATGGCGTACTCTTTACTGCCGGTCTGCAACTCGTCCACACCGCTGCCAACACCACTCCTAGCTACAGCATCACGGGCTGCAACGAAGCCGATGCAATCTCCTTCCGCCATGCCATCTACTTGGCGCTGGATGCCTTCTGCAACCGCGAAGACTATGATGAGGCCTACGAGAATCCACTGCCTAAACTCTACCACGAGAAGCGTGACGAGAGCGAGAAGGTAAGATTCTCCATCCCTAAGAAAAAGGGATAAGAGAAAGATTCCCTATTCCCGAGAAAAAGCGGAATAAAGAAAGATTCGGGAGGGCAGATGACGCAAAAAAGGCAAATCTGCCCTGTAATCAGACCTCCCGAACGTTAAAATAAAAAAAAAAATGCAGATAATTCAGAAAAAATGAGTAATTTTGGCAGCTAAATGGATACTTCCGAACTACAAAAGATAAAACAACGCTACAATATCGTCGGTAACAGCGACGGATTGAACCATGCGCTCGACGTAGCCCTACAGGTAGCGCCGACCGATCTCTCCGTGCTCATCATCGGCGAGAGCGGTGTGGGTAAGGAAATCATTCCAAGGGTGATTCACGACAATTCGCCACGCCGCAGAGAGAAATATTTCGCCATCAACTGTGGAAGCATTCCGGAGGGAACCATTGACAGCGAACTCTTCGGACATGAGAAGGGTTCCTTCACTGGAGCCATAGGCGAAAGCGAAGGATACTTCGGTATTGCCAACAAGGGTACCATCTTCCTCGACGAGGTGGGCGAACTCCCGATACAGACGCAGGCAAGACTGCTGCGCGTGCTCGAAACGGGAGAATACATCCGCGTGGGTGGAACTGAGATAAGGAAAACGGATGTCCGCATCGTGGCAGCCACTAACGTAAACATGCGCAAGGCTGTGAGCGAAGGCCGCTTTCGCGAGGACCTCTACTACCGCCTCAACACCATCCCGATACAGATGCCTGCATTGAGAGAGCGTGGCGACGACATCCTCCTGCTCTTCCGCCTCTTCGCCATGCAGATGGCCGAAAAATACCGTCTGCCTAAGATTTCACTCTCAGATGAGGCCAAGCAGATCATGCTGAAATACAAGTGGCCGGGAAATGTGAGACAGCTCAAGAACATTACCGAACAGATGTCAGTGCTGAGCCGAGAAAGAGAAATCGATGCACAGACCCTCACCCAGTTTATTCCGAGAGATGAGGAGTCTACACAGCTCGCCACCATACAGAAGGATGGCAAGGACGACCATAGCTACGCCAGCGAGCGCGAACTGCTATACAAGATTCTCTACGAACTGAGGGGCAACGTGAGTGACCTGAGACGTGAGATGAACAGCCTGCGCAAGCAACTCGATGAGGCACGCCAGTTGGGCGGTACAGGCGGATATGTTTCTCCGGTTCAGCCGAATACCCAGGTAGCTCCAGTATCATCCGTATCTCCGGTTTCATCGGTTTCTCCGGTATCTTCCGTACCTCCGATTACCGATCTCGACGAGCTACAACACATCCGTCAGGAAATAGCTACAGGAGGCATTAGGGGCACTTACAAACCCGAAGCCGAGGATGCTGAGATTGAGGAGATCAAGGAAGAAAACGAGAATCTGAACCTCAGCGACCTCAGCAAGCAGATGATAGAAAAGGCACTGGAGAGAAACAACGGAAACCGAAAGAAAGCGGCAGAAGAACTGGGAATCTCCGACAGAACTCTGTACAGAAAGATTAACAAATATAAGTTATGAAGCATATACGCGCGTACCTATATATAATAGGAGTCACACTGATGGTGGCGGTCATGGCAGCATGCTCCGTGAGCTACAAGTTCAACGGTGCCAGCATCGACTACACCAAAACCAAGACCATACAGATAGCCGACTTCCCTATCAGAAGTTCGTATGTGTGGGGTCCGATGGGTCCGATGTTCAACAACGAACTCAAGGATAAGTTTGCCAGCAACACCCAGCTCATACAGGTGTCACGCAACGGAGACCTGAAGATAGAGGGCGAAATCACCCAATATTCTCAGCGCAACAAGTCGGTTAGTTCTGAGGGATACTCAGCACAGACTGAGCTCAGTATCACCGTAAACGTACGTTTCACCAACACCAAGAACCATGCCGAGGACTTTGAAAAGCAGTTTACATCTGCCAAGACCTACGACACCACTCAGAGCCTTGCCTCGGTGCAGGAAGAACTGGTAACCCAGATTATCAAAGACCTGGTAGACCAGATATTCAACGCTACGGTAGCTAACTGGTAAAGTAAGTGAAGAACGAAAAGTGAAGAGTGAAGAATTCAACGGCTTTACTAATCATAAAGTTCAAAACTCAATGTTCAAAGTTCAAAGTTCAAAGTAAAATAAAGTAAAGTAAAAATATCGTGGAATTAAGCAGATTGATACAACACCCGGAGGAAATGAACCGAGAGACGCTCTACGACTTGCGCGCCCTCTTGGCCCTATATCCGTATTATCAGACGGCACGCCTGCTGATGTTGAAGAATCTGTACCTGCTCCACGACCCGAGTTTCGACGAAGAACTGCGCCGTGCAGCCATCTACATCACCGACCGTAAGATTATCTTCGAGATGGTAGAGGCAGCCCACTATCAGATAAAAAACGCCCCTGAAGAGGCTGAATCCAACAAGCAGCAAGGCGTAAGAGGAATAGGAGCAGAAAAACTCGGAGACCGTACTAGCGACCTCATCGACCACTTCTTGGGATCCATTCCTATGGAAGAAGACGAAGAAGAGAAGAAGGAGAAACGTAAGCCTACACCTGCTGACGCGGCTGTAGACTATGTGGCTTATCTCATGGAGACCGAAGACCAGCAGGAGCCAGAAGATACTTCGCGCACCATAAGTCTCATCGACGACTTTATGGAGGATGGCGGTTTCAAACTGCCTAAAATCCAGCAGGACGAAGATTACAAACCAGAATTTACTCCCGAACTTCAGACCGATTCCGGCAAGGATGGCGAAGAGGAAAACAGCGGTGTATTCACCGAAACCCTCGCCCGCATCTACATCAAGCAGGGCAAGTATCAGAGGGCTTACGAAATCATCAGCCGCCTGCATCAGCAGCATCCTGACAAGAACGGATATTATGTTGACCAGCTCAGATTCCTTGAGAAACTGATGCTGAACAGCAAGAAGAAATAAAGAAGAATAATAAATAAATAAAACTAGTTTTAAAAAATGGCTTACACATTATTAGTAGTATTAATCGTCCTGGTAGCTATCCTGATGATTTTCATCGTGCTCATCCAGGAATCAAAGGGAGGTGGACTTGCAAGTAACTTCTCTTCAACCAACTCAATCATGGGTGTTCGCAAGACCACTGACATTGTTGAGAAATTAACATGGGGCCTCGCTGTAGCCTTGGTTGTCATCAGCGTGGCATGTGCTTATGTAGCCCCTCAGGCAGCTGGCGAAAGCAGTGTTTTGGAGGGAGCCACTCAGGAGCAGACCGCTCTTCCTGCTATGCCAGGTGCTAGCAAGGATGCAGCAACAGGTGCTCAGAAGGCTGTTCCTGCAGCTGGTGCAGATGCCCAGAAGGCAGCTCCAGTTGTTCCAACAAGCCCTGCAAAATAAAAAATAAGAAAAAAGGTACGAAAAAATTTGGTAGAACCATTTTTTTTTCGTACCTTTGCACCCGCTTAACAAGAATATGGTGGACGTAGTTCAGTTGGTTAGAGCGTCAGATTGTGGTTCTGAATGTCGTGGGTTCGAGTCCCACCTTCCACCCAACTATTTTTGAAAAAGCAAAACATAACCAATATGGTGGACGTAGTTCAGTTGGTTAGAGCGTCAGATTGTGGTTCTGAATGTCGTGGGTTCGAGTCCCACCTTCCACCCAGGATAAACCCTGCAAGAATCATTTCTTGCAGGGTTTCTTGTTATATATCCGTATTGAGCGGAAATTCTTTTTTGTCATATAAACGAATTGCAATAGTATTTCTTTAAGTATATTATAGACTGAAAACATACAAAAAAGCCTGCTAAGGGAAGAAAATATCCCTCTAGCAGGCATTCTTATAAGGATGAATTGAAAACTTATCTGATTACTTTCACTTCACCATCCTTAGCAATCTTAACGATGCTGGAAGGCTGATGAGGTTTATGCTCCTGACGGCGGCTCCAGCAAACATAATCTACAGCATTGAGGATTTCCTCGGAGATGTCGCGATAATTCTGTGCAGCAGGCTCACCACTCACATTAGCACTTGTACTTACAATAGGCTTCTGAAAACGATAACAGAGTTGTTTGGAGAAAGGCTCATAGGTTATACGCATCGCCAGACTTCCATCCTCTGCTACCAGATTATTAGCCACTCCACTCGCATCATCAAGAATAACCGTAGTAGGCTTTACAGGCATGGCAGCATCGATGAAATCCCATGCTACCTGTGGCACATTGCGGAAATAACGCGCCATGCGGTCAGCAGAATCTATCAGGCAGATAAGCGCCTTAGAATCGTCACGTTTCTTTATTTCATAAACTTTCTTTACCGCTTCAGGGTTGGTGGCGTCGCATCCTATGCCCCATACGGTATCTGTAGGATAGAGTATCACTCCACCCTTTCGCATGCACTCTACAGCACGCTTGATGTCTTCTTCTACAGTCATAATACTATAAAACTAAAAAATCAAAAATCTTTTGAATCTTAAAAATCGTCACTAACATCTTTCTTCAAACACTCATAATAAGCTATGTCCTTCATACCATTGAGAAAAGCAGAAGCATCCATGCGTTTCTTGCCACTGAGCTGCAACTCCTGAATAATGAGCCATTCGTCAAGGCAGGCTACTTGTAACGACTTCCCCTCAACGCGGAGCGATCCCACAGGCGCATCACCACGCTTCATACATGAAAGACGGGTAGAAAATATCTTAAGTACCTGAATTTTCTGTGTACTCTGCTTATGGGATGGATGAGTAGTAGGCTCAGGGAACCTCACGTAATCATCATCTCCCTTAGGATCGTCAAAGAATACTACTGTCTCCTTCTTCTTAATTTCAGTCCATGCACCAGGGTATGGAGAAAGACCGCGGATGAAATCATACACCTGCTTGGCAGACTTGTGGAAGTCGATGCGGCAGGTATCCTTGAAGATTTTCGGAGCCGGCTTGAGTTCGGCACCCTGTCCTATCATTTCGCTCTGAGGAATGGAACCGATATTACCATCGGCAGCGATGAGCGCATCAATGGTTTCCAGCGCCAATTCAGCACCAAGATGCATCAACCCGTCGTAAACATACTCCACATTTGCCGTCTCCGGAATAGGAAAACGTTTCTGCAGGATGATGCGACCGGTATCAATATCGTGGTCGAGGAAGAAGGTGGTAACACCCGTCTCCTTCTCGCCATTAATCACTGCCCAGTTGATAGGCGCCGCACCGCGATACTGCGGAAGGAGGGCTGCATGTACATTAAAAGTACCATATTTCGGCATCGCCCAAACCACCTCTGGCAGCATGCGGAAAGCAACTACCACCTGCAAGTCAGCCTGATAAGAACGCAACTGCTCCACAAAGTCAGGGTCCTTCATCTTTACAGGCTGCAGCACCGGTAAACCATGCTCTACAGCATACTGCTTAACCTGCGAAGGTTGAAGCGTATCCTGATGTCTGCCCACCGGTTTATCAGGCTGCGTAACCACAGCCACAACATTGTATCCGCCCTCTACAAGGCACTTGAGGGATTCCACCGCAAACTCCGGTGTTCCCATGAAAACAATTCTCAAATCCTTCTTCTCCATAAAACACTAATATTTTAAAATAAAACCAGCAAAGCCGTTGAATTTTTCACTCTTCGTTCTTCACTCTTCACTTAAAACTCCTACTCTGCCGACATATCCGCTACGATCTGCCTGTACATGGAATAGATTCTAGTACGGCTGATGTAACCCTTCAGTACGCCTGCCACATCAACCACTGGCAGCTGGGCGGCATCGGTTTTATCAAATTTCTGCATCACCTCGTCCATACTGTCATGTTCGGTAAGAACGGCAGAAGGCTGCATCATCAGCTGACGCACGGTGAAATGCTGATACAGTTCGGTGCGGAAGATGATGTGGCGAATCTTCGTAATATCTATTACTCCCAACAGCACACCCGCCTGATCCAAAACAGGCAGAAAGTTGTTGTTGCTGCGACTTATCTCACTCACCAGCTTGCTCATCGGCAGATCCGGACCTACCGGATGATAATCTTTCTCAATGACATCCTGCATGCCCAGCAGGGTGAGCGCAGCCTTGTCAATATGGTGGGTGAGCAGCTTGCCCTCTCTAGCCAGACGCAGGGCGTAGATGCTGTGACTCTCGAAGATACTGATGGTGAGCAGCGAAGAGATGCACACTATCATCAGCGGCATAAAGAGCTGGTAGCCGCCCGTGAGTTCGGCGATGAGGAAGATGCCCGTAAGCGGGGCATGCATCACGCCCGTAATGAGGCCCGCCATGCCCATCAGTGTAAAGTTCTGTTCAGGAACATAGACACCTACCTGATTCACATTCCAGAGACGCGCAAAGAGGAAACCGGCAAAACCTCCGATAATGAGCGAAGGAGCAAAGGTACCACCGCATCCGCCACTACCATTGGTGGCCGAGGTGGCAAAAACCTTGGTAAAGGTTACCAAGGCGATGTAGAGGATGAGCAGCTGGTTGTGCCCGTAGAAGAGCGAACGGCTCATCACCTGCCCCCAGTCTTCCACATTCTGTCCCTTCAGCAGCACGTTGACAGCCGAATATCCCTCGCCATAGAGCGAAGGGAAGAGGAAGATGAGCGAACTCAGAATCAGTCCACCAAAGAGCAGCTTTACGTATGGATAAGGCGAAAGCTTGGCAAAGAAGCCCTCGCATGCCGACATGGTGCGCATGAAATAAAGGCTCACCAAACCGCAAAAGATGCCCAATAACAAGCAGGCAGGCACGCGGTCGAGCGCCCACGGACTAGTAAGCGTAAAATCGAAAAGGCTCTTGGATCCCATCAGGATGTAGGTAAAGCAAGTAGCTGTTACACAACTGATAAGGATAGGCAGCAAGGAAGCCATGCTCAAGTCTACCATCAGCACCTCAAGCGTAAACACGAGTCCGGCAATAGGCGCCTTAAAGATTCCAGCAATGGCTGCAGAGGCGCCACAGCCCACCAGCAGAATCATGGTTTTCTTGTCCATGCGGAAGATTTGCCCCAGGTTTGACCCGATGGCCGAACCCGTGAGCACAATAGGTGCCTCGGCTCCCACGGAACCACCGAAACCGATGGTGATACCTGATGCCACCACCGATGACCAGCAGTTGTGGGCCTTGAGCTTGGAATTTTTGGTAGAGATGGCGTAAAGCACACGGGTGATACCGTGGGAAATATTATCTCTGACCACATATTTAATAAAGAGCATAGTGAGGTAAATGCCCACAATCGGGAAGAGCAGGAAGAGCAGGTTATAGGTGCCCTTGTTAAATCCCGAAGTGAGCAGCAACTGTATTTCGTGCACAATGCCGTGCAGGAAATATCCTGCCACCGACGCCAGAAGGCCGATGATAAAAGCCAGGATAAGGGTCATCTGGCGGTCAGAAATATGTTTTTTCTGCCAATCCACCATCTTACTGACCCATCCCTCTTTCTGCTCGTTATAATCTAGAATTTCTTCATCCATCTTTTTTACATTGATTTAGAATTCCGATGTGAAATGGAACTTGATGTGTTCAAAATCCTGCTGCGCCATGCTCAACACGTAGCCCGAATCGGCAAGAAAGACATCGCGCCCCTCAATATCCTTGGCCATGTACTGGTACTTGCGCTTCTTGAAGTTCTCGAGTTCCTTCTCGTCATCAGCCTCTATCCAGCAAGCCTTGTGAAGATGCACGGGCTCCCAGCGGCACTTGGCGTTGTACTCGTTCTCCAGGCGGTACTGGATAACCTCGAACTGCAGCTGACCCACGGTGCCCACGATGCGGCGGCCGTTGAACTGGTTGACGAAGAGCTGCGCCACACCCTCGTTCATGAGCTGCTCCAATCCCTTCTGGAACTGCTTGCTCTTCATCGGGTCATCATTCTCGATGTACTTGAAAAGGAGTGGAGAGAAGCTTGGCAAACCGCGAAAATGCATCTTCTCTCCCTCCGTCAACGTATCTCCTATCTTGAAAATACCGTTGTCTGGCAAACCTACAATGTCACCAGGATAAGCCTCGTCAATGGTACTCTTGCGCTGTGCCATGAACTGGGTAGGCGAAGAGAAACGCACGTTCTTATCCAAGCGCACGTGGTAATATGGCTGATTTCTCACAAACTTGCCCGAGCATATCTTACAGAAAGCGATGCAGGAGCGGTGGTTTGGATCAATATTGGCTGTAATCTTGAAGATGAAACCACTGAACTTAGGTTCTTCAGGCTTCACCAGTCGCTCCTCTGCCTGGGTGGGTCTAGGAGATGGAGCAATATGAACAAAACAGTCGAGGAGTTCCTGAACACCAAAATTGTTCAGTGCCGAACCGAAGAACACAGGTGCTACCTCGGCCGAACGGTAGGTTTCTTCCTCAAACTCAGGGTAAACACCATCTACCAGTTCCAGTTCCTCACGCAGTTGTGCAGCCTCACGTTCACCAACCCGCTCGTCGAGTTCTGAACTTTGGATGTCTACCTCTACCTTCTCGGTAACTCGCTGTTTGTTAGGGGTAAAGAGATTCAGCTGATGCTCGTAGATGTTGTAAACGCCCTTGAAACGGGCGCCCTGGCCGATAGGCCAGCTCAGCGGGCGAACCTTGATTTTGAGCTCTGCTTCCAACTCGTCGAGCACATCAAACGGGTCGCGTCCCTCACGGTCCATCTTGTTGATGAAGATGATTACCGGGGTATTTCTCATGCGGCACACCTCCATGAGTTTGCGGGTCTGTGCCTCCACACCCTTGGCAGAGTCAACCACGATGATGGCTGAATCTACAGCTGTAAGTGTGCGGTAGGTATCCTCGCAGAAGTCCTGGTGACCTGGAGTATCCAGAATATTCACCTTATAAGGTTCTCCCTCCTGTCCGGCAGGGAGATAATCAAATTCCATTACAGATGTAGATACCGAGATACCACGCTGTTTCTCAATATCCATCCAGTCAGAAGTCGCAGTTTTGCGAATCTTGTTATTTTTTACGGCACCTGCCACCTGAATCTGTCCACCGAAAAGCAGAAACTTCTCGGTCAATGTTGTCTTACCAGCATCCGGGTGAGAGATAATGGCAAATGTTCTTCTTCTTTCTATTTCGTTCATCCTGTTGTATATATATATAATAATGTATATTCTTAAAAAGTAATCACTAATAACTAATCCCTACATGTCGTCATCATCAAACTTGAGTCCCTCGGTTCGGTCTTTGATGTAATAATCGCTGAGCAGACCTATGAAGACGGTAATCTCCTTGATGGCCCTTTCGGTTTCGGGCGTAATTTCCTTCTTCTGCAGGCGCAGCATCATCACACCATAGAGGGCATCGAGGCAGGTTTCAATCTCGTTGAGATCCTTGTCGCCCCGCTGGCGCAGCTCTACGATGAAAGGCAGCACCTTGTAATATTCGGCATTGTAGATAGGAAACTTGGTGCTCTGCAGCAGCATGCCGTGCAGGTCAATGACGTCCTTGAGTATCACCTTATTAATATTAAGGTGTCCTCCCTCGCGCTTTCCCTCCTCGTTCATCATGCGAATCAGGTTGCCAAACCAGTCGAGTTCTTCCTCGCGCTGCTCAGGTGTAAAGTCGAACCGGTCTACATAATTTTTCTTGATGACAGGCAGCGAGCATCCGTAAGCTCGGATGATGTCCTCAATCTGCCACATATATAATAAGTATTCTGCGATACTTTTCTTTCTTAATTCTTGTGCTACAAACATAAACTTTGAACTGTTAACTTTTGAACTTTATGCTTTGCCTTCTTCTGATTGAAGGGGTGTTTAAAGACCTGTTTAAGGACTTTTAAAATTCCGGCAGATGATACAGATTGAAAATCGTGCCGAAGAGAGCGATGATGGAGAAGATGATGACCACGCTGCCTATTACCTTATTGATTATGACGATGCCGTTGGTATCAAACTTGTTCCTAATCTTGTCGACGAGCCAGGTGAGTCCGAACCACCACAGCAGGGCTCCGAAGACGATGCTGAGATACCCTACTCCCATTTCTACCGGCATATCCGGTACGACGAAAGCAAACTGCGCGAAGGTGGCCATGAAGAGGAACACGATGAGCGGATTGGAGAGTGTTACGAGGAACGCCGTGATGCCGTTGTGCATCAGGGTACCCTGCTTGTTGCTCGACTTGTGCATGTTCTTCATCGGGTCGCTTTTGAAGCAGTAGATTCCGAACACGAGGAGCATCAGACTGCCGAAAATCTGAAGATAGAACTTGTTCTCGGAGTTGCTCACAAAATCCATCACAAAACTCATGCCCAAGCCTGTAAACAGAGCATATACAATGTCGCTGCATGCGGCACCCACACCTGTTACAAACCCATACCAGCGACCCTTGTTGAGTGTACGCTGGATGCAAAGGATGCCTACCGGCCCCATAGGGGCTGAGGCAAGAACACCGATGACAATTCCTTTGAATATGAAGTCAAGGATGTTTATCTCAATTGGAAATGCTAAATTCATCTTAGTATCGTTACAATTTCTAACAGTCGGCAAAGTTACAAAATTTCGGGCACAAAGCACAATTTTTTCGCCTAAAAGTTCATTTTATATCCGTTTTTTATATTTTCGGGCACGGATTACACGGATTATGCGGATGTTCTGCATGAATATAAACAGGATTTAGGGCAACAGAGAAACTTCGGACAACAAATCGTCTGGCAGAAAAAAAAAGGAAATTAAAATTTTTTATATTTAAAAATAAACGAGATTCAAAAGTTTTCAGTATCTTTGCCGAGAAATAAAATAATTCTAACTAATTTTAAATAATTAACATGACAGATAATACACTTAAACCGTACGTAATAGGCCTTGACCTCGGCGGTACAAATTCAGTTTTCGGCATCGTAGATGCTCGCGGAGAGATCAAAGCAACAACTGCCATCAAGACAGGCGGTTACGAAAAAGTTGAAGACTATGTGAAGGCAGCCGTAGAAGCTCTCCAACCTATCATTGATACGGTAGGCGGCATTGACAAGATTAAGGCAATGGGTATCGGTGCGCCAAACGCAAACTATTATAATGGAACCATTGAATTCGCTCCAAATCTTCCTTGGGCACACGACGGAGTGGTACCATTGGCCGACTTGTTCAGCAAAGCCCTCGGCGGCTTGCCTGTAGGTATGACCAATGATGCCAACGCTGCTGCGCTCGGCGAGATGACATATGGTGTAGCAAGAGGTATGAAAAACTTCATCGACATTACACTCGGTACAGGCGTAGGTTCTGGTATCGTTATCAACGGACAGATGGTTTACGGCTGCGACGGATTCGCAGGCGAATTGGGTCACGTTACCATGGTACGTGGCAAAGAGGGCCGTACCTGCGGATGCGGCCGTACAGGATGTCTCGAAGCTTACTGCTCTGCCACTGGTGTGGCTCGCACAGCACGCGAGTTCCTCGAGAAGAGCGATGAGCCTTCATTGCTCCGCGAGATGAACCCTGAGAATATTACATCTTATGATGTGAGCGTTGCTGCAGGCAAGGGCGACAAGCTGGCACTGCGTGTATACGAGTTTACCGGCAAGATGCTCGGTGAGGCTTGTGCTGATTTCGCAGCCTTCTCTTCACCAGAGGCTTTCGTCTTCTTCGGTGGTCTGACCAAGGCTGGCGACCTCATCATGAAACCTATCCAGAAGGCTTATGATGAGCACGTGCTCCGCACCTTCAAGGGTAAGGCTAAATTCCTTGTTTCTACCCTTGATGGCAGTTCTGCTGCCGTACTCGGTGCGAGTGCAGTGGCTTGGGATATGTAAAGGGTTGTAAAAACAAAAAGGTTTAATTTTCCATTTTTGGAAAAATCAGTTTAGGTAATATGCTTCGCGAAACTCGTGAGAGGATTGTAGCGAGGGTTAAGATTGTTAGGAAAAGCCTGGCACTCGAGAGAGCGTCAGGCTTTGCTTTTTCTTATCATAAACAAAAAACCTCAACAACCACCATACAGTCATGGTGGTCATTAAGGTCATTGGTCATTAAGGTCATTAAGCTTTTTCCAACCAGTTTCTCACCATCTTCTTGCCGTCTGGCGTCAGCACGCTTTCCGGATGAAACTGGATACCATGAATATCATAGTTTTTATGCTTCAGACCCATGATGCAACCATCATCGCTTACTGCCGTAACGTCCAGGCAGTCAGGGAATCCCGAGCGGTCTACCACCCAAGAGTGGTATCTGCCAATCTCTATGCGCTTGTCCAACCCGTCGAAAATAACATCGTTGCCAAACTGGGTGCAAGGGGTTGCCACTCCATGATACACCTCAGAAAGATTGGTAAGCTTGGCTCCAAACGCCTCACCTATAGCCTGATGACCCAGGCATACGCCCAGCATCGGCTTGCGGCCTGCATACTTGCGGATAACATCCATCAGCAGTCCCGCCTCCGACGGAATGCCCGGACCCGGACTCAGAATGATCTTGTCGAAGCATTCCAGCTCCGGCAACTGGAACTGGTCGTTGCGGAACACCGTAACGTCAGCTCCCAACTCCTTTACCAGATGGGCCAGATTATAGGTAAAGGAATCGTAATTATCTATGATTACTACTTTCATCTTTTGTTATTTATTATTGATTATTGATTAGTGAGTACAATCAGCGAGAAATAATCACTAATAATTAATCACTATTACAACTCTTCAGCAATGTGAATCGCCTTGGTCAGCGCACCGAGCTTGTTGTTACACTCTTCCAGCTCATACTCATCATTGCTCTTTGCCACTACTCCACTACCCGCCTGGAACCAGAGTTCGCCGTTTCGGCTAATGAAGGTACGTATCACGATGGCCTGATTCAGGTCGCCGTTCAGACCGATGAAGCCGATACAGCCTCCGTAGGCACCGCGGTTGTGAGGCTCCAGCTCTGAGATAATCTGCATCGCTCTCACCTTAGGCGCACCGCTCAGCGTGCCGGCAGGGAAGGTATCAATAAACTCCTTGATGTGGTCGGCATGCTCATCCAACTCTCCGCTCACACGGCTCACGAGATGGATAACATGACTGTAGAACTGCATGTCCTTGTAGAAATCTACTTTCACCCCATGACAGTTGCGGCTCAGATCATTGCGCGCCAGGTCTACCAGCATCACGTGCTCGGCATTCTCCTTCGGGTCGTTGCGCAGGAATTCGGCAGCCTTGCGGTCCTGCTCCATATCTCCTGTGCGTCGGGTGGTTCCGGCAATCGGGTCAATGAACGCCTTGTTGCCCACGATGCGGTTATGGGTTTCAGGCGAAGAACCGAAGATGCGGAAACCGCCGAAGTCGAAATAGAAGAGGTAAGGCGAAGGGTTGATGCTGCGCAGCGCACGGTAGAGTTTGAAATCATCGCCCTCATATTTCTGTACGAAGCGGCGACTCACCACAATCTGGAATACATCTCCGCGCAGGCAGTGCTGTATGCATCGGCGTATGTTTGCCTTGTGCTCCTCATCGGTGAGCGTAGAGGTGGTTTCGCCCACCGGGTGGAAATCATAAGGTTTCACATTTGCCTTGTTCACCGCCTTGAGCAGTTCGTCGAGCTCTGGAAGTGAAGAGTGAGGATCTTCACTTTCCTGGAGCGCAATGAGCTCCATGGTGTTGTTGAAATGGTCGAAGACAATGATGTCCTTATACATGATGTAATAGATGTCGGGCGCATCATTCTTCTCCATGGTGGTATCCTTGACAGGGATGTTCTCAAAATATCTCACCGCATTGAAGGTGGTGAATCCATAGAGTCCGCAGAACTCCTTGCTCTCGCCCTCTACATGGAAGGAAGAGATGAAGTCGTTGATACTCTTTGAGATGGCGAGTTTGCACTCCTCGCCCTGACCGGCACCGAAGGCAGGAAGCTGCTCTTTCTCTACTCTTCCGTCGGGATAGGTCTTGATGACCTCACCATGACTCACGGCGATGCTTGCCAGCGGATGCACACCGATGAAGGAGCGCGAATTCTCGGAGCCATGATAGTCGGAACTCTCCATCAGAGCCGACTGCGGATAAATATCTCTCAGTCGCATGTAGACTCCCACCGGCGTATAGAGGTCGGCGAGAATCTTGCGGGTAACTGTCTTGTAATTAAACTTCATTTAATTTATGATTTACTGTATATAGTTTACAGTTTATAGCATGAACCGCTTTGACAATCGTGCTCAACGGCGCAGCCTCTGTTAACTATTAACTATAAACTATTAACTATTTAAAAATTGCCGTACTCTCCTGCCATTTCCTTATGGCTCAAATATGTTTCTACATCCTTGTCGCCACGGCCTGATACGGTGAGCACCACCACATCATCCTTCTTGAACTTCATCTTCTTCAGGGCTGCCACGGCGTGCGCACTCTCAATAGCCGGAATGATGCCCTCCATGCGGGTGAGCTCGTAACCGGCGTAGATGGCCTCATCGTCCTTAATGGCGAGCACATGGCTCCTGCCCGATGTGGCAAGGTCGGCGTGCATAGGGCCGATGCCCGGATAGTCGAGACCGGCACTGATGGTAAAGGCTTCCTCTATCTGTCCGTCCTCGGTCTGCATCACGAGGGTGCGTGCTCCGTGGATGATGCCTTCTGTGCCGCAGTGCATGGTGGCAGCGGTATAATCGGTATCTATTCCGTGTCCGGCAGCCTCAGCCAGATATATCTTCACGCGGTCATCATCAATGTAGTGGTAGATGGTTCCGGCAGCGTTGCTTCCGCCACCCACACAGGCGATGAGGTAATCAGGATAGTCGCGGCCAATCTTCTCCTCAAGCTGCCATTTCAGTTCTTCAGAGATTACGCTCTGCATCTTGGCAACAATGTCTGGATAAGGGTGCGGACCCATGGTAGAACCTACGATATAGAAGGTATCCTGTGGGTGGCAGCACCAGTCGCGTATGGCTTCAGAGCAGGCATCGCTCAGCGTCATGTTGCCGGTGCGCACAGGGTTCACCTTGGCTCCCAGCATCTTCATACGCTCTACGTTGGTATGCTGGCGTTCCACATCGGTGGCACCCATGAAAATCTCACACTTCATGTTCATCAGGGCGCATACCGTAGCGGTAGCCACACCGTGCTGTCCGGCTCCGGTTTCGGCAATGATGCGGGTCTTGCCCATCTTCTTGGCCATGAGAATCTGACCGATGGTGTTGTTGATTTTGTGTGCACCGGTATGGTTCAGGTCCTCGCGCTTCAGATAGAGTTGGCATCCGTACTTCTCGCTCATGCGCTTGGCATAATAAAGAGGTGAAGGACGGCCCACATAATCTTTCAGCAGCGCACGGTATTCCTTCTTGAACTCCTCGCTCTCAATGATTGGCTTGTAAGCCTGCTGCAACTCGGTTACACATTTATATAATATCTCTGGAACATACGCACCTCCGAATTTTCCAAAAAATCCTTTTTCGTCAACTTGATACATAATACTTAGTTTATAATTTATTATTTATAGTTTATAGAGCAAGCCTGCTATACAGCGAAGCCGCTGTTAACTATCAACTACTTTTCGAGGCACTCAAAAAGCCCATCTAAAGCCTTATCCGGATCACCGGTTTCATTGAGCAGGGTTACAAACTTGCTGCCGATGATGGCTCCCGCCGCATTATCCTGCGCACTGGTAAGGGTCTGCTTGTTGCTGATGCCGAAACCTATCATGCGTGGGTTGCGCAGATTCATGCCGTTGATGCGGTTGAAATAAGCCAGCTTGGCATCGCCGAAACTGCTCTGGGCGCCCGTGATACTTGCCGAACTGACCATGTAGATGAATCCATCGGTATGCTCATCGATGAAACGGATGCGCTCCTCGCTGGTTTCTGGCGTAATCATCATGATGACACGGATGTCATACTTGTCGGCTATGGGTTTTACCACCTTCAGATAATCATCAAAGGGAAGGTCTGGGATGATGGTGCCGCTCACTCCGCTCTCTACGCAGCTCTTGAAGAAAGCCTCAATGCCGTAGTGCATGATTGGGTTCAGGTATCCCATCAGCACGAGTGGAAGCTGCACTTCATCCTTGATTTCCTTCAACTGAGCGAAGAGTTTCTTCACCGTCATTCCGTTCTTCAGAGCCACGGTTCCGGCACTCTGGATAACAGGACCATCAGCTAAAGGATCACTGAAAGGGATTCCTACCTCAATCATATCTATCCCCTTGCGCTCCATCGCCTTAATTACATCACCGGTACCTTCCAAAGTTGGACATCCGGCGCAGAAATACAAGCTCAAAAGCTTGCGGTCTTTATTGTGTGCAAATAATGCATTTATCTTATTCATTTTTTTACTTTTTTATTTTTTTACCTTTAAAAGGAATTCCTTGAGTTTCTCTACATCCTTCAGTCCCGGTTCTATCTCAAACCTGGAGTTGAGGTCGATTCCTACGCATCGGGGATGATGGAAAGACAGGATGCGGGAAGCATCTTCCGGACCGATGCCGCCACTCAACAGGAATGGAACATCGCCATCATATTCATTCAGAACCTGCCAGTCAAACTGCTGACCACTTCCGCCCACCGTCTTACATTTGGTGTCGAAAAGGAAGTAGTCAACAGCGCCTACATACTCCTTATATTTCTGAATGTCCCCGGCAGTGGAAACACTAATGGCTTTGATTATCTTCATATTCCCCTTTGCTGCACGCAGCTGCTCACACAGTTCCCTGCTCTCGCTTCCATGCATCTGCACCGCATTCAGAGAGAATGAATGAATTTTATCCAACATATTGGAAATGGAATCATTCACGAAGACTCCCACTCGGCACACATTGCGGTCAGCATCAGAGCGAGCCACCACATGACTGGCATACCGTGGAGACTTAGGATAGAAGATAAATCCCATCATATCAACGCCGAGTTGCGCAACCTGCTTTACATTATCAGGTTCACGCATTCCACAAACCTTTACAAACATTTTCTTTATTGTTTATTCTTCATTAAAGCTTTTGCCCTTACAGGGCGCCTTGCTGATTGCCATTATACCCAGGGCGATGCCCTGGGCTAGGAGCTTCTGCCCTTTCAGGGCGTTAGGAGCAAACAATCCTATAATTTAGAAATAAATTCTGCAAGCGCCACGCCCGGGTCTGCCTGTTTCATGAACTGTTCGCCCATCAGGAAACCTCTGAAGCCGCCTTCTTCTCTCAACCGGAGAACCGTCTGCGGGTTGGAGATGCCACTCTCGCTCACCCTGCACACATCCTTCGGAAGTTTCTCTGCCAATCTGAAGCTGTTCTCCACATCCGTAAAGAAGGTTCCGAGATTTCGGTTGTTGATGCCGTACATATCCGGTTCCAGTTCAGCATACTCGAAGTCGCGCTCATTATGCATCTCGAGCAGTACCTCCATGCCCAGCTGGTGTGCCATGTTCATGAGTTGCTTACACTCCTCCTTGGTCAAGCAGGCCGCAATGAGCAGCACGGCAGAAGCTCCGCAGTATCTCGCCTGCAGCAGCTGGTATTCCTCTACCACAAAGTTCTTATATAAGATAGGTAGGGTAACGCCCACATGGCGCGCCTCCTGAATATACTCATCATATCCTCCGAAGTAATCAATGTCGGTGAGGATGCTGAGCGCCGAGGCTCCGTTCTGCTGGTAGGCGAGCGGGATGATGCTCGGCTTACCTTCCTGTTTGATCCAGCCCTTGGAAGGCGATTTGCGCTTGAATTCAGCGATGATTCCCGTCTCCGAGTTCATCAGCGACTCCTTCATGCTTCCGCCCGGCACCTTTCCCCCATCTTCCTGCATTTTCTGCTCGGTGAGGGTTATCATCTGCCGTGGCTGGATAAAGCGCTTTCGCTGCTCAATCTCGATTCTTTTATGAGCCACAATTTCCTCTAAAATATCAGCCATTTCTTTCGTTTTTACTTTTTAACCTTATTGGGGGACCAGCGATGGAATCGCTGGGAACGGGGGCGCAAAGGGGAACAAAGGTGTTAAGGCTCTTTTTACCTTTTTACCCTTTTACCTTTTTACTTTTAAAAGCCCTTTTTACCTTTAACTATTGATCTCTACGAATTTCTTGAAAGTAGCGAGCGCCTTACCCGAGTCAATGCTCTCTCTTGCTATCTCCACACATTCCTCTATGCTCTTCTGTCCCTTCTCCATTACCTGGATGCCGAAGGCTGCATTGGCGAGAACGATGTTCTTCTGGGCTGGGAGGGCACGGTTTTCAAGCACTGCATCAAAGATGTCCTTAGCCTCTTCCTCGGTTGCTCCGCCTCGCACCTCTTCCGGTTTGGCTATCTCGAAACCGAGATCCTGAGGCTTGAAGATCTTCTCATAGTTGTTGGTGGTTACCTTGAAGTCGCTGGTGAGTGAAATTTCATCATATCCGTCGATGCTGTTCACAATGCCGAAATCAATGCCTAGTTTCTGGTAAACCTGGTTGTAGAGGCGCATCTGGTCGAGATTGGCTACACCCAGCAACTGGCACTTAGGCTGACTAGGATTAACAAGAGGACCTAACAGATTGAACACGGTAGGAAACTGCAAAGCCTTGCGGATAGGACCCACAAACTTCATGGCCTTGGCGAAGAGCTGGGCATGAAGATAAACGATGCCTGCCTCGTTGATGCTGCGGTTCAGCTTGTCTATATCATCGGTAAACTGAACACCGTGGTTCTTGATGACGTTGCTGGCACCGCTCACCGAAGTAGCCGCATAGTTGCCGTGCTTTGCCACCTTGTAACCCGCACCCGCAATGACGAAGCAGGAAGTAGTAGAAATGTTAAAGGTGTTCTTGCGGTCGCCACCGGTTCCCACCACGTCAATGTAGCGGTCGCAATTCAGGATGGCTGGCACACCTGTAGCAAGAATTCCGTCTCGGAAACCGAGCAGTTCATCTACCGTTACGCCTCTCATCTGCAAACCGGTGAGCAGGGCTGTAATCTGTTCCTCAGGAAATTCACTCTTGGTGATTCCTACAATGATGTCTCGGGTTTCCTCACGAGAAAGTTCCTCGTGGTTCAACATTCTGTTCAAAATGTCCTTCATTTCCATAGTTAATATCTCCTATATTTTTTGTTTTTATTTTTCGTTGTAAAAGAAAAGGGGCCTGTCGTAAGTTACGGCAGGCCCCTAGTATATTATGTTGTTCACATCCACATACGGCGTCTCGACTCACGACTTTTGGAATCTTGAGTTACGCCACCACCATGATGTAGATACGAATGTATTCATATTGCTTTTTCTTTTAATTGTTTGTTACTACCAAAAACGAGGCGTTTCTTTCTTTTTAACGAAAAGATTCTCCTTCGTTCTTCATTTCTACTGCAAAAGTACAGTTTTTCTTTTAAACTGCAAACTTTTTGTCGAGAAATTTTAAGATTTAACACTATTTTATCATCCAGCACCCCTTTTTCTCCACTTTCGTCTCACGTTTTCTCCACTATACCTTATTATATATAGGGAGAAAGAAAAAGAAAAAATTATTTCGCCAGAATGTAATAAATTTCCCAACACGCCGTTATTTATTTAGAGAACAGGTTACGGAAAGAGGAAAACTCATCCTCAAGACATGCCCGTTCTGAAATCAACAAATAACAAGAAGTATTATTCAAATTTAAAGATTCACGCCTATGAAGCAAGTATTTACACCAAAGAAAATGAGACCTTCGGCTCAGACCATCTACTTCATCAAGCAGATAGCCTACTCCTATCATACCATGGTGCAAAATGGGAAGCTAAAGGTGTGCTATCCTAACTAACAGAAGAAGAAAGATGAAAACAATGGTATCCCCTTCATTGCTCTCAGCCAACTTCATTGACCTGAAGAGTGATATAGAGATGATTAACAAGAGTGAGGCCGACTGGCTCCACCTCGATGTGATGGATGGTGTCTTCGTGCCCAACATCTCGTTCGGCTTCCCTGTGATAGAAGCCGTAAGCAAGGTGTGCACCAAGCCCCTCGACGTCCACTTTATGATACAGCACCCGGAAAATTACATTGAGCAGACTGCCAAGCTCGGTGCCATGATGATGAACGTGCACTACGAGGCCTGCACTCATCTGCACCGCACCATCCAGCAGATTCATGCAGCAGGCATGAAGGCAGGAGTTACCCTCAACCCTTCTACCCCGGTATGTGTGCTGGAAGACATCATCTGCGATGTAGACATGGTGCTTTTGATGAGCGTTAACCCAGGCTTCGGCGGACAGAAATTCATCGAGAACACCATCAAGAAGATAGGCCGTCTGCGCCAGCTCATCAAAGAGAGCGGAAGCCAGGCACTCATTGAGGTAGATGGCGGTGTGCAGGCAGAAACTGCTCCAAGACTGGTAAAAGCCGGAGTAGACGTGCTGGTAAGCGGAAGTTATGTATTCAAGAGCACAGACCCTTATGCTACCATCCATGCCTTGAAAGAACTCCACTAATCAAGATTCAGATAAATATTGTGCTCCTTAGCCATCTTGCGGAGGTTAAGGAGCGCATAACGCATTCTTCCCAGACTCGTATTGATACTCACATTGGTACACTCGGCTATATCCTTGAAAGACATCTGCTGATAAAAACGCATATAAACCACTTCGCGTTGTGGAGCCGGCAGAAAGTCTACCAGTTTCTTCACATCACGGAGCACCTGTTTGCGTACCATCTCCTGCTCAGCACAGTCTGCCTGAAAATCTTCGCCGCGCAGACAGGAAAGATCATTATCGTTCCCCTGTTCTACCATGCGGAACACACACTGACTGCGATAACCGTCGATGATGACATTATGCGCTATGCGCATTAACCACGAAATAAATTTGCCCGAACTGGAATACTGGCCAGCATGTAAACGACTGATTGCCTTTACGAATGTCTCCTGGAAGATATCATTCGCCAGATCCTCGTCGTGAACCACGAAAAGGATATAAGAGAAAAGTTTCACCTCGTTGCGGGAAAGCAACAGGTCAAAGGCTCTGTTGTCGCCCCCGACATAAGCCAGGGCCAACTCTTCGTCTGTCATTTCATTGAGTTTACTCATTTTCTTAATCTTATTTTATTCATTAAGTAAATGTCTATCTAATAGGCTACCCAGTATTTATTGCGTTAATAATGTTAATTATCGTTGCAAAGGTAACATTTTATTTTCAAAACACCAAACATTTTTCCAAAAACATTTAATTTTAACATTACCAGCACCTGTTTTACAAATAAAATTCGTATCTTTGCAGCGATGTGTTAAACGTAAGACCCGACTAACGAATAAACAGATCAATACAAACGAATTCATAAATACAAATAATCATAAAACTAGAACAAAGACAATGAAGAAATTCTTTAAGACCTTACTCGTTGCTCTGCTTCTCATCCCAGCCTGCGCTTGGGCCGACGGATGGAACGATGCTGAATATCAGCGCATTGAACAGAGCAT
Source organism: Segatella copri (assembly GCF_015074785.1). Classification (NCBI taxonomy): domain Bacteria; kingdom Pseudomonadati; phylum Bacteroidota; class Bacteroidia; order Bacteroidales; family Prevotellaceae; genus Segatella; species Segatella copri. The sequence continues at coordinate 271,280 of NZ_CP042464.1, read as the reverse complement.
ACAGTTGCCAGACATCAAGCAGGCAGCTAAGAAGTATGCTATTTCTGCCTATGGAGCCAAGCAGAACGCTTCGGCTGCACAGAACCAGAAGGCTATCAACAAGCTCATCGCCCTCGTTTCTAAAAAAGGTGGCGGTACCGTAGTCATCCCGAAGGGTACCTGGCGCACAGGAGCCATTGAGATGAAGAGCTTAGTAGAACTGAATCTCGAAGAGGGTGCCGTACTGCAGTTTGCCTTCGAACCGAAACTCTATCCGCTGGTACGCACCTCATGGGAGGGCATCGCATGCTGGAACTATTCTCCATGCATCTATGCCTACAAGGTTACCGACATCGCCATCACTGGTAAAGGTACCATCGATGGAGGTGGTAACAACGATACATGGTGGCCAATGAACGGTAATGCCAGATTCGGATATAAGGAGGGCGTAACCAAGGAACACCAGAAGATGGGATCACGTACCAGACTGCTGAAGATGGCTGAAGACGGTGTGCCTTTTGACGAGCGCAAGTTCGGCATGGGACAGGGTCTCCGCCCTCAGCTCGTCAACTTCGTACGCTCTGAGCGCATCCTCATCAAGGATGTCAAGATGATCAATTCACCTTTCTGGGTGATGCACCCTCTGCTCTGCAAGAACATCACAGTAGACGGCGTAACCGTATGGAACGAAGGACCTAACGGAGACGGATGCGACCCTGAAGCATGCGAGAATGTACTCATCCAGAACTGTATCTTCCACACCGGTGACGACTGCATCGCCATCAAGAGCGGACGAAACAACGACGGTCGTCTCTGGAACCAACCATCCAGAAACATCATCATCCGCAACTGCCGGATGGAAGACGGACATGGTGGCGTAGTCATCGGTTCCGAGATTTCAGGCGGATGCGAGAATGTATACGCCGAAAACTGCGAGATGGACTCTCCTCATCTGGAGCGCATCCTCCGCATCAAGACCAACAACTGCCGCGGCGGACTCATCCAGAACATCCACATGCGCAAGGTTACCGTAGGCCAGTGCAAGGAAGCCGTGCTCAAGATCAACCTCGACTATGAGCCAAAAGAGGCTTGCTACCGCGGATTTGAACCTACTGTGCGCAACGTGAGCATGGAAGATGTTACCTGCCAGAAGAGCAACTACGGTGTGCTCATCATCGGTGGAAACAAAATAGAAAACGTATACGATATCCATGTAAAGAACTGTAAGTTCGATGGTGTCATCAAGCAGCCTGTCAAGATGACCGGCAAGACCCGCGATGTGAAGTTCGACAACCTCATCATCAACGGTTCCCTGGTTCTCAACAAGGAAGACCGTCCTTACCAGACCTATTCAGAGTGGCTCACCCACAGCGAGATGCAGCGCACTCCCCACCCATACAACCTCGACTTCAGCCCGAAGAAACCTCGCTGGAGCTACGTGATGGGCATTGAGATGGAAGGCATGCTCGACACCTATCTCCATTACAAAGGCGGAAAGAGCACCTTCAAGGGAGCTGATGCCGAAGCCAACAACGAGGCTATCATCAACTACCTGAAAGAATATCCAGCCAAGATGATTGACGAAAAAGGAAACATCACAGGCTACAAATATGAGGATTTCAATCTCGACAATGTGCGCACCGCGAAGTTCATCCTCCGCATGCACAACCTCTTCCCTAGCAAGAGCAGCGAACTGGCACTGAAGACGCTCTTCAAACAGCTCCAGAACCAGCCTCGCACCAAGGAAGGCGTTTACTGGCACAAGGCTATCTACGCCAACCAGGTATGGCTCGACGGCATCTTCATGGGGCTGCCTTTCTACTGCAACTACGCCGTACAGAACCTCAAGCCTAAGAAGGCGAAGAAGATTCTCGACGATGCGGTAGACCAGATTGTGAAGACCGACCTGCGTACCTACGATGAGAAGACCCAGCTCTGGAAGCATGCATGGGACGAAACCCACAGCCAGTTCTGGGCAAACAAGGAAGACGGAAAGAGCCAGCATACCTGGGCAAGAGCCCTCGGATGGTACGTCATGGCCATGACCGAATGTCTGGAAGCCATGCCAGAAGATTATACCCGCCGCGGCGAAATCATCACCTTATTAAATAAGGCAATGAAGAGCGTGGTGAAATATCAGGATAAGAAGACGGGTGTATGGTACGATGTGATGGACGTAAAGGATCCTCGCAACTACCTCGAGAGCACCGCTTCAAGCATGTTTGCCTATGTTCTCCTCAAGGGTTACCGCAAGGGATACCTCGGCAAGGAATATCAGGAAGCAGGTATCAAGGCTTATGAGGGAATCCTGAACAACTTCATCCAGGTAAATTCTGACAAGACCATCAGCCTTACCCGCTGCTGTGCTGTCAGCGGACTCGGTCCTGGCCCTGGTCCATACGTCAAGAAGCCAAACTTCAAGCGCGATGGAAGCTTCGACTATTACATGAGCGAGCCAATCCGCGACAATGATGCCAAGGGCGTAGGTCCTTTCATCTGGGCTAGTCTGGAAATGGAAATGCAGGGACTGAATAAGTAAAACTTAGTTTATAGTTTACAGTTAATAGTTTATAGTTTACAGCGGCTTCGCCGTATAGCAAGATTGCCCTATAAACTATTAACTAAACTGTAAACTGAATTTAAAGAATTCTCACCGATGGAAAAGAAAATATTCACAACAATGGCAGCAGCGCTTATGAGTGCTGCTGCTTTGGCACAAACTCCTGCCTTTCCGGGCGCAGAAGGTCACGGAAGATACGTAACCGGCGGAAGAGGCGGAAGAGTAGTACACGTAACTAACCTCAACGACAGCGGAACGGGTTCTTTCAGAGAGGCTGTCAAGTCTGGTAAAAGAATCATCGTCTTCGATGTGGCTGGCGTCATCGCCCTGAAGTCTGATCTCAAGATAGGTGACAACATCACCATCCTCGGACAGACTGCCCCATCTCCGGGCATCACCCTCAGATATTACACCGTTCAACCGGGCAACAACAACATCATCCGTTTCCTCCGCATACGCCGCGGAGAGGAAAAGAACATCAATGACGGTGCGGATGCTACCTGGCAGCGCAACAAGACCGGCATCATCTTCGACCACTGTTCCTTCAGTTGGAGCATCGATGAGGTGGCTTCATTCTACGACAACAACAATTTCACCATGCAGTGGTGTACCGTTGCCGAGAGTCTCACCAATCCGGGCCACTCTAAGGGAGCACATGGTTACGGAGGCATCTGGGGCGGTAAGCTCGCCAACTTCCACCACAACTTCGTAGGTCATCTCATGAACCGCGGTCCACGTTTTAATGGCGCAAGATACGGATGGACAGGCTACACCAGCAACAAGGATTATTCTACCTACCAGTGGAAGAACACCGTGCAGGCAGAAAACGTAGACTTCCGCAACTGCGTGATGTATAATGCGCAGGGTACCTGCTACGGAGGTCCGGGCGGCGGACAGATCAATATCGTCAACAATTACTATAAGGCAGGGCCTAGCCACAGTTTGAAAGAAACAACCCAGAACGGCATCAAGGTAGATGTAAGCACAGGCAAGGAACGTGGCAGCCAGAAACGTATCACCCTGGTTACCTTATCTAACAGCGGTAATTCCGACAAGAATCATCCTGAGTTATACGACATGACCAGCCGTTACTTCATCAACGGAAACACCACCGAAACCACCAAGGGTTCTGTTACCCAGAATCAGGATTGGAAAGGTATCAGCTACGACAAAGGCATTCCAAGCCTGAACGGAGAATACTACAGTCCGGATGCCAAAAACTTTTATGGTGACAATGTTGCCCATGTAACCATCAGCGGCAAGTCTTGCGTCAAGATCAAGATGGATAATCCTGCTCCTACGGGAGAGATTACCACCCACTCTGCAGCCGAAGCATTCAGCAAGGTTCTGGCATACGGCGGAGCCTCGCTCTACCGCGATGAGATAGATGCACGCTACATGGAAGAGGCTAAAACGGGAACGGCACTGTATAAGGGAAGCATCACCCTGTCGCCTGGTATCATCGACAAGGTATCAGATGTAAAAGGTTACACCGAGGCAAACTTCGGCACCGCTTCTCGCCCTGCCGACTTCGACACTGATAAGGACGGAATTCCAGATGCATGGGAGATTGCCAACGGCTTAGATCCAAACGACGCCTCAGATGCCCTTACCTACTCGCTTGACAGCAAGGAGTACTACACCAACCTTGAGGTTTACGCCAATTCGCTGGTTGAGGACATCATGAAGCAGGGCAATGCCGATGCAGAGAACAAGGTAGATGAATACTATCCTGCATGGAAGAACCCTACAGGCATCTCGCAGATTATCACCTCCAATCCCAGTGAATTAGCCGAAGTAAAGTATTACAGTCTCAACGGCACCCTCCTTTCTGCTCCTCAAAAAGGAATCAACATCCGCAAGATGTTGTTTAAGAACGGAAAGACCGTAGTGGATAAGGTAATAAAGGAATAAAACTTCTTATAAAACAAAAAGGGCATCCCCTCATTTGGGAATGCCCTTTTGTTTTATCTGTTTACACAATCTGTTACTTTACATACTTCTTACCGTTCTTGATAACAATACCCTTGGCAGAAGAAGAAACCTCCTGACCAGCCATGTTATAGGTCTTACCATTCTTCTTGGCTGCGGCAGCGTTTACAGAAGAAATGCCGGTGCTAGTGCCTATCGTATACTTAAAGCCAAAGAAGCCCATTCTAGTACCTGCAGCAAGCACATAGTATGTACCACCAGCAGCAACGTTGAAGGTTACTATACCATTAGACTTTGCGGCAATAATATTTTCATTTTTCTCGTTCAGTGTGAATTTCTGAGATTCACCATCCTTTGCGCTTGGCAAATTATAAGAAGCAGGAGTCACCTCAGCAAAATCAGCATCCAAAATATGGAAACCTTTAGTTGCTCCCATCTGTATAGCTACAGTTAAAGTTCCTGCATTTGCAGTCTCGAACTTATAAACACATCCAGTTGGCTCAGCTCCTTTCACCAACTTACCATTGTTCTTACCACATACGTAAGCAGTAAAATCACCATCAGCCCAATTATCGATAGCCTTACCATCTGCAAAAGCAGTACCAGCATTCTCCATATAAGTCAAAGTGACATTTTTTACTGACGTAATCTTATCACCAGCATTTACCTTGTCACCTACCTGCACAGCATAAGTTCCCTGAGCATTAACACTAGCAGCCAAAGCTACGGCTGCGATAAGAGTAAAGAATTTCTTCATAATCGTTTTATTTTAAGTTTATATATTATTAATTAGTTGCAGAATAACTTTATTTTAGTTTGCTTCATTTACTTTTGTTTCGTTGGCAAATTTAGCAAATCATTTTGAGAATCTCAGAAAAATTTGAACCAAAATGAGCTAAAACTACGAAAACGATTACGTAAATTCAAACGTCAAGTACCAGAATATAAGAGAGTTTTAGCTAGCAGACACCAAACGGGCTGAAGAGATAGCAGTCCCTTCAGCCCGTTGCAGAACTATATACTAAAGTACAGTATTTTATCCTTCCTTTATCTTCCAATCACTAATTGTCCGCTGATTACTATCGTAATTAACACCAATTTTGAACAAGCGTTTACCATCAGCAGAATATGGAATCAGATATCCCTTTTCGAATATCATCATTAGGTACACCTATAGTATATACTCCAATAATAGGGTTATATTTTTTTATTGAGAGAATTCCAAATTGATAAAGGAAAGGAATTATGTCTGACTCCCCAAAAGGAATTTCAGGCAAATCCCCAATATTATAATTCTTAGCAACATCAAAATTACAAAGGTACTCATTTACTGTTTTATGGATGTATAAATCGGAAAACCAGTAAGGAGCAATATCCCGTGCATTCAGTGCCTTTACCAGGCTGAACGGATTGAATACATCTTCAGATTTCTTACTGAAATGATAGCCGTCGTAGAATCTTGTCAGCTCTGCCAGGCACTCCTCATACGTCATACCCAGGTCTTCTCCCAATGCCTCTATATCCTGTTTCATCTGAGTGGTAAGTTCCTTCTTGCTGATACCGCAGATAGCCGAATACTGGTCGAACATACTGATGTTATCGAGGTTATTCAGCTCGCTGAAGATGCTGAGCTGCGAGAACTTGGTGATACCCGTAATGAAGGTAAACTCCAGATATGGGTCGAGCTTTTTCAGAGGACTGTAGAAGTTCTGCATGATGCGGCGGAGGGGCTGCAGGTTCTCCTTCTCATGTACCACATCCAGCAATGGGGCATCATATTCATCGATGATGACAACCGCCTTTTCGCCCGTTTGCTCATAAGCACGCTTTACGATACCATCCAGTCTTTCATTAGGATATTTTTCACCTTCTCCCTTACCGTATAGCTTTTCATAGGGCAAAAGCTGTAGATTCAGATAACTGTTCAAGGCATCAGCATCAAAGTGCTTGGCACCGCTCATATCAAAATGAAGCACAGGATGCTTCACCCATTCCTTCTCATAATCAGCTATTGCCAATCCCTCGAAGAGTTCCTTTCTACCCTCGAAATAAGCTTGAAGAGTAGAGGCAAAAAGCGACTTTCCGAATCGTCTTGGACGACTCAGAAAGACATACTTCATACCTTTTTCTCTGAAATCCACGATGTATTTGGTCTTATCTACATAGAGATAACCTTTCTCGCGAATTTCTTCAAAAGTCTGAATTCCTACAGGATATTTATTTACTATTTTTACCATATTCCTACATGCTTTACGTTTTGCGCGGCTAAATTACAAAGAAAATCTGAATTAACCAAAGAAAAAATCAAATAACTTAACTTTCACTTATCAAGAAATGAAAGCACCCTCTATATACCTTACTAAAGTTTAGTAGTTTGTTTTTGCCTGCAAAAGTACGACTTAATTCTCATTTGGCAAAAAGAGATAAAAAGGCGGAAATGTACGAAAACGATTGCGTAGCTTTTACAACAAAATTGAAACAAAAAGTTCTTAAATAGAAATAATAAGTGTAATTTTGCAACAATAAACTTAAAATATAAACTGAAAATAAAAATTATAATAAGTATAACAACCTAAAAGGCAAACAAATGAAAAAGAATCTACTCAGATTTGGGCTCTCACTCATTGCCCTGTTTGTTATGGTAGTGGCAAATGCGCAAACCTACCAGAACGAAGAAGCTAGCGTTTCATGGCCGTTTAATGACGACAACTACGCTACGCAGTACACTAAATCACCAGAAAATGGTTTCAGTCTGGTTTCCGTAAACACCGGTGACTTGAAGTATTTTCTCAAGACATCACAGACTACAAAAGACAAAGACGGAAACCAGATGGTCATGGCAGGTTTCAGACCTGTTGGTTCAACAAAAGCCGTAGAATGGACCGTTAAACCAAGCAAGGGTCTTACATTCACCCCAACATCTATCAGTACCTATGTAAACCGATTCGGTACAGATTCAGAAAATGGAGTAACCGTAACCGCAAAACTTAGCGACGGAACTTCTGTAGACTTGGGTAATTTCACGGCATTAAGAGAGAGCAAGACAACAGAGACTGACAAGTTTTCGAAAAATGAAAACCTGACCAACCATATCGTCATCCAGCTCACTGCCGAGCAGCAAGCCCAACTGACATCAGCTGAAGGCTTCACGCTAAGTTGCACCGTCGGCGTTGGCTCTACTAAGGAGCAAGGCTTTGCCGATGTACACATCAATGGTCTCTTGAACGGAACCGTTCAGCAGGTTGAACAGTACACCCTGTCGGCTGCCGTTTCAACCGTAGGAGCAGGAACAGTCAAAGTATCTCCTGCAGGAACCGTATTTGATGCAGAGACATCAATCACCGTAACAGCAACAAAGAATTTCGGCTACAAGTTTGTCAACTGGACAGATGCCAACAACCAGGTGGTATCTACAGATGAAGCATACACCTTCTCTATCTCTGCCAACACAGCATTGAAGGCAAACTTTGAGAAGATAAACACCTACGCATTGAATTACAAGGTTGAAGGTGGAGCAAAAGACTATATGATAAGTGCCTCTCCTGTCCCAACCGTTGTTGAAGGAAAGAACATGTATGAAGAGGGAACAGAAGTAACCCTCACAGCCAGCAGCAACGACATCCTCACCTTTACCAACTGGAATGATGGTGAAACAGGAGCAGAACGCAAAATAAACATGAACGCCGACCAGTCATTCACTGCTGCATATTCTGCAAAAGACTTCATCGCAGGCTGGGACTTCTATAAGTCAGCAAGAGAAGGTCGTACAGCAGACTTCGCTGCAGAAGACAACGATGTAGACCAGCTCATCCTACGCGATGCAGACGGAAATACATACGGTTGGCTCGACAAGAGCAACAGTGCTGGCGGCTACGAAGGAAAGAATGCAGCAGTAAACTGGACCTCCAAGAAAACCAAGCCACTGGGTGAGACCTACTGGCAAACCAAGGTCAACGCAACAGCCTTTACCGACATCAAGGTAAAGAGCAGCATGCTCTACAATTATAACGCATACGAAACATATAATGTAGAATACTCTCTCAACGGCACCGTCTGGACCAAAGTAGGTGCCATCAAGATGCCAGGAGCCAAAGCCTGGACAGACGGAGAGTTCACTCTCCCATCCGATGCCAACAACAAGGCAGAAGTATACATCCGCTGGATTGCCGACAAGACTTCTTCTATCAAGGGAACAACAGGCAACAACGACGGAATTGCAATAGCAGGTATCTATATCACAGGTACTGCCCAGCTCGTAAACGACGGCAAGGCACCTGTACTCGTAAACACCGTACCAGCAGAAGGCGCAACTAACGCATCTGCCAACGGCAAGATTGTATTGACTTTCGATGAGAAGGTAAAACTCACCGGCAACGCAGCCGCTACACTCGGCACACAAAAGATTGAAGGAGCAGTATCCGGCAAGACCATCACCTTTGCATACAAAGGTTTGAACTACGCTACGGCTTATACCTTCAAACTCGCTGCAGGTTCGGTAGCCGATTTGACAGACAATGCCACAGACCAGGAAATCGTTCTGAACTTCACTACCAAGACCAAGCCAGCTGTAACCAAGGCACTCTACGACTTCATCGTACCAACCGACGGAGACTTCAAGGCAGCACTTGATGCAGCAGCTAAGCGTACAGATACCAGCAAGCGTTTCCGCATCTTCATCAAACAGGGCGACTACAAGATTCCTGCAGACGAGAAGAGTAAGGTAACAGGTAGCGACGGCAAGAGTTATGCTAACCCAACCACCTATATGAATACGCCAAACGTATCAATCATTGGTGAAGGCATGGACAACACCTCACTGACCAACACCGTTCCAAACTCAGGCCAATCAGCCAACGTATTGGAAGGTATCGGCAAGGGTGACGTACTCTGCTTGCAGAAGGGAGCAACAAACACCTATTTCCAGGATCTGAAGATGTACAGCAGTATGGGTGATGCCAAAGGTCGCGACATCGTACTCAACGACCAGAGCAACAAGACCATCTGTAAGAACGTAAGCCTCTGGGCTTACCAGGACACCTACGTATCAAACAACCAGAACGGTAAATTCTACTTCGAAGACGGAATCCTTCGTGGTCGTACCGACTACCTCTGCGGTAAGGGTGATGTATATTATAATAATGTAGAACTCTGGATCTGTGAAAAGGGAGGCTATCTCGCAGTTCCTTCTCAGCCTAAGAAGTATGGCTACATCTTCAAAGACTGTACCATCAAGGATGCTACTGAGGCAAAAGACCTGAATGGTAACTACACCTTGGGACGTCCATGGGGCAAAGGCACACCTATTGCACTCTACATCGACACCAAGATGGAAGCTATCCCATCAGCAGCAGGATGGAACGAGATGAGTGGCGGTTACCCTAAGCGTTTCGCTGAATACAACTCATACACATCAACAGGTAGCGTAGTTGACCTCAAGGACAGAAAGAAAGTTTATGATGCCTACGACTCAAAGGATGGTGACAATTATGTAAACCGTCGTAATGAAACAGCAGGAGACCCTATCCTCACAGCAGAGGAAGCAGCAACCTACACCATTGAAACTGTAATGGGTCAGGATGATGACTGGGATCCAACTGCAGCTACCGAGCAGGCTTCAGCTCCAACCAACGTAAAGTTGAACGGCACAACCCTCGCTTGGGACAATAACGACTACGCGCTTCTCTGGGCAGTATGCAAGAACGGCAAGGTAGTAGACGTCACCATCACTCCTAGCTATATCGTTGATGACGCCTCTGCAACATGGAGCGTACGTGCAGCCAACGAGATGGGCGGTTTGAGCGAAGCTACAGTTGTTGGTCAGGGCACCGGCATCCGCAATATCGCCGCAGCTACAGATGCTGCAGTCATCAAGACCGCCATCTATGCAGCCGACGGCACCCAGCTCTCAAATCTTCAGAAGGGTATCAACATCATTGTGAAGACCCTGGCAGATGGCAGCAAGAAGACAAGCAAGGTCATCGTAAAGTAAAGAAACAGAGACCATAAGTAATTAGATTGACAGATAATATTCGGAGTGCAATATCCCCATCCTCTTTCAGAAGGGTGCCGGATATTGCACTTTTTTTGTTCCCTCAACTCCCGAAACAGCAAAAACGGGAACTGAGAAAACAGACCATCGAAATGTAAGAAACATAGTATTTACGCAAAAATCTGTAAACGTTTACGTAATTTTTTACCCCCAATATACCTATATTCTCATATTTTTTATATACTTTTGCAACAAGAAAACCACGACTTAGCTATTGCTACGCATCTAGGTAGCCCCATCGGAGCCTTCGGGTTCCAAGAGGAACATCCCTTCAGCAAGCATCTGCTCAGAACTGGAATTCTACTTAAAAACATTAAGAAAAAACATTAGAATATTAGTAATTTAGAATAAGTTTTATCTAAACCTAAAGTGTATGTCTGGTAATTATAGAAAAAAGAAAATTGCTTTGGCAGGCGCACTGATGTTCGTAGTAACAAGTGTATCTGCACAAACAGTAAAAGGCGTTGTTACTGACAATACGGGCGAGCCAATCATCGGCGCATCTGTCATGGAGGTAGGTGTAGCTGGCAATGGTGGCGTGACCGACATTGACGGTAACTTCACAGTAAACTTAAAAGGCAAAAGCAAGAAACTGAAGATTTCATACATCGGTATGAAAGCGAAGGAAGTAAGCGTTGCAGGTAAAGAATCAATCGATGTAAAGCTTGAGGATGACAACACCACCCTCAATGATGTCGTAGTAATCGGTTATGGTACTGTTAGAAAGAAAGACCTCACAGGTTCTGTATCATCTATCAGCGACAAGCAGATTGCCAACATTCCAGTTTCTAACGTAAGCGAGGCGATGACCGGTAAGATGGCGGGTGTAAATATCACTACCACTGAAGGTTCACCAGATGCTGACGTGAAGATTCGTGTGCGTGGTGGTGGTTCTCTTTCACAGGACAACTCTCCTCTCTACATCGTAGACGGTTTCCCAGTAAGCTCTATCAGCGACATCGCTCCTAGCGAAATCCAGAGCATCGACGTATTGAAGGATGCTTCCTCTACAGCTATCTATGGTGCCCGTGGTGCCAATGGTGTTATCATCGTAACAACCAAGAGCGGTTCTGAGGGTAAAACTCAGGTGAACTTCAATGCTTCTTATGGTTGGAAGAAAGTATCTAAGTTGGTAAAGACTATGTCTCCTTACGACTACGCATACTATCAGTATGAATTAGGTAGCACTGACTATGGTAACTACAACGACCTCGACATCTGGAAGTCTATCGAAGGACGTGACTATCAGGATGAGGTATTCGGCCGTACAGGTAACCAGAAGCAGTATAATGTGAACGTAAGCGGTGGTACCAAGGACATCAAGTACAACATCGGTTTCTCTCACAACGACGAGAAGAGCATCATGCAGGGTTCTGGCTACGCCAAGAACAATGTAAACGCCAAGATTAATGCCAACCTGAACAAGTGGTTGTCTCTCGACTTCAATGGACGTATGGCATTCACCAAGCTGGATGGCTTGAATGGTGGTGCAGATACCAACGAGTCGAGTGCAGCAAACTCAGTTGTTGCCAACACCGTAAGATGGAACCCGGTAGAGCCTCTCTCTGGTACATCAGACGATGATGAGGAGAACAGCACATCTACACGCCGTAACCCAACAGAGCGTATCACCGATACCTATAAGTATCAGGAGCGTTTCCAGCAAAACTACAACGTTGGCTTAAACTGGAAGCCATTTAAAAATATCACATTCCGTTCTGAATTCGGCTATGGCTGGAAGTACAACAATACCGAACAGGTTTGGGGTTCTAATGCAACTACCAACTCTAAGTATGGTTACAACGGTCAGCCACAGGCACAGTTCGTACGCTTGGAGAACAAGAACTGGCGTAACGCAAATACATTGACTTACGACAACAAGAAGCTTTTCCATGGTCGTGACCACATCAATGTATTGGTAGGTCAGGAGTGGAGCAGCAGTCAGGACGTAACCCGCACCAACACTTCTGTAGCCTTCCCTACTTCATTCACATTGAACGAGGTATTGGCAAACACAGCAGCAGGTACAGCACTTCCAAACGAAGGTAATATCAAGGCAGAGGAGAACATTCTCTCTTACTTCGGCCGTATCAACTATACACTCAACGACAAGTATCTGGCTACCATTACCGTTCGTGCCGATGGTTCCAGTAAGTTTGGCAAGGACAACCGTTGGGGTATCTTCCCATCAGCAGCCTTGGCTTGGCGTATGTCTGACGAGGAGTTCCTGAAGGGTGCTTCCAGCTGGCTTTCTAACTTGAAGGCCCGTCTGAGCTTCGGTACAGCAGGTAACAACCGTATCAACTCTGGTTTGTTGACTACCACCTACTCTATGGCAGACAACACATCAAAGGCTCCATTCTTCGATGAGAACAGAGCTTCGATGCTTGAGCATGGTAAATTTCTCTATAATCCAGACTTGAAGTGGGAAACCACAGTGACCCGTAACTTCGGTATCGACTACGGTTTCTTCAACGGTCGCATCAGCGGTACATTGGACTTCTACTGGAATACCACCAAGGACCTCTTGATGCAAAGTATCGTTCCTGCCAACACAGGTTACTCTTACCAGTTCCAGAACTTCGGTAAGACCTCTAACAAGGGTGTTGAGTTGGCACTCAATGCAGTAATCGTAGACAAGAAGAACTTCGGCTTGAACTTCAACTTCAACGTATCTTATAACAAGAACAAGATTGATGAGTTGAACATGGAGAACCCATGGCAGAGTTCTAACTGGAGTGGTTCTACCATCGCCAAGTATGAAGACTTCCGCGTAGAGCAAGGCGGTCGCCTCGGTGAGCTTTGGGGCTACAAGAGCAATGGTTTCTACACCGTGTATGATGCAGCAACAGGCAAGGGTGACTTGGTATTGAAAGCCAACGGCACTTGGGCACTGGCAGAAGGCGTAAAGGACAACAGCTACAAGCTCTTCGGCGGTAACCTCTATCCAGGCGTTGCCAAGGTAGAAGTTGATGAGAATGGTGATGCAGTGAAGCAGCGTCTGGGCAACACCGTACCTACCACAACAGGTGGTTTCGGCTTTGACGGTCACGTTGGTAACCTCGACTTCAACCTGTTCTTCAACTACTCATTGGGCAATAAGCTTGTGAACGGTACCAAGCTTGCCAACTCATTCTACGCTGGTTCAGCCAAGAACTATAACCTTGTAGATGATTTCAACGTAGGCAACCGCTATACTTGGATTGACCCAGCCAACGGAAACAACATCGGCCGCCCATCAGCTAGCCTCATCACAGAATATGGTGGTGTAGAAAAGGTGATGAACCGCTTGAACGAGATCAATGCCAACGCCAATATCTACAATCCAGCAGGCGTATCAACCATGCAGCTCATCAGCTATGCTGTAGAAGATGCATCATTCCTGCGTCTGCAGAACGTAACAGTGGGTTACACCTTGCCAAAGAAGTGGGTAAACAAGTGCTATATGCAGAACGTACGCATCTACTTCACAGGTTACAACCTGCTTTGCTTCACCAACTACTCAGGCTACGATCCAGAGGTTGATACAAGTTCCAAGAAGAACCCAATGACCCCAGGTATCGATTATGCAGCTTATCCAAAGAGCCGCACCTTCGTAGGTGGTATTAACGTTACATTCTAAAACTTTATAAGATAATAACAATGAACAAGATATTATATGCATTTGCATTGGCAGGCGTATTAGGATTGTCTTCATGCTCCGACTTCCTGGATCAGACCTCTCCATCAGAGATGACTGCTGAGAATACCTACGCCTCACCTTATTATACCAATCTTCGCGTCAATAAGCTCTATGGCGGAATGGCTCAGGACCGTACCTACGCACAGGACCTGTCTATTGTATGGAACCTGAACAGCGACTGCGAATTGATTGACGGTCTTGGCAGCAATGCTACCAACACCTCAAGTGAACGTGGTAACATGAACTATAACATGGACCCGGGATGGAGCAAGATTAGCGGCGTATGGGATGCTGAGTATGGTATCATCGAGGATGCCAACCAGATTATCGAGGGTATCCGCAGCAGCGCAACTCTCACTGCCGGTGGTGCTAACCAGAAGTCTATGGAACGTAGCCTCGGCGAGGCACTCACCATCCGCGCCATGGTTTACTTTGACCTGGTTCGTATTTTCGGTGATATTCCTTTCAAGGTTGAAGCATCAAAGTCTGACTTGAGCAACGCTTACCTGGAGAAGACCGACCGCGACGTGATTATGGATTCCCTGATGAACGACCTGGATGAGGCTATCGAATACTTGCCATGGGCAGACCAGGCAACAGGCTATACCACAGAGCGCACAACCAAGGGTTATGCTCACGCTCTCCTGGCACAGATTGCCATGACACGCGCCGGCTACGCCATCCGTGAGAAGTCAAAGGACGGATATGAGACAGCATCTTACAGCGATGCTACTTATCCAACACAGCGCCCTGGTGCAGCAGACCGCAAGGCTCTCTACGAGCGTGCCCTGAAACACTGGTCAGCTATCATCAACGACAACACTCACAATCTCAACCCATCTTTCGAGAACGAGTGGTACTTGATTAACCAGCTCTCTCTCGACAAGACTTACCACGAGAACCTCTTCGAGATTCCTTTCGGTGAGAACGTAACAGGAGAGTTGGGTTACACTGTAGGTGTCCGCCTGAATGGTGTTACAACAGAATATGGCTATGGCAACTCATCTGGTAAGATGAAGGTTACTGCACCTCTGCTCTATTCTTACGACAAGAAGGATACACGCCGTGACATCACTTGCGCCAACTTCGAAATCAAGCAGGACGGCAGCAACACTGTTGAGAACATGCTGAAGAATGCTCCTTTCGGTATATATGTAGGTAAGTGGGATGCCCGCAAGATGAACAATACTTGGTTGAAGAACAACCTTAAGGCAACAGCTAAGCACACTACAGGTATCAATCCAGTGAAGATGCGCTACGCTCAGGTATTGCTCTACTATGCTGAGTGCATGAACGAGTTGGCAGGCAACCCTGATGCCAACTACGAAGGTTCAGCAAACGGCATGACAGCCCGCCAGGCTTTGGAAGCAGTACATACCCGTGCCTTTAACCAGGCTGACAAGAATGAAGCTAAGGCATACGTCAACAACATTGCTTCTGACAAGGACGCATTCTTCAATGCTCTCGTTCAGGAGAACATGTGGGAGTTTGCAGGTGAAGGTATCCGCAAGTACGACCTGATTCGTTGGAACCTCCTCGCAGAAAAGATCAATGAGTTCAAGCAGACTTACCTGGCTGAACTTGCAGACGGTACTTACCAGAAGACCATCTACTTCAACTACCTGGATGAGAAGAAAACCAAGATTGACTTCTCTAGCGTAACATGGTATGGTATTCCTGACGGAAAGACATCTGCTGACTACGATGGCAGTATCGACTCATTCGGTGCAGCTAAGTTGGATACAGGTTCAGATACACAGGTTGACGTAAACCTGCCATCTATCAGCAGCGGTTTGGTTGGCGATAACGTAGCAGTGAAGAACCGCTATCTCATGCCAATCGCTTCTACAACCATCTCTGCAACCAACGGTAAGATTCACAACTCTTATGGTTATGCAGACTAATTCATCTTTAATCAAAAAAGACAAGAAAATGAAGAGCATTAAAAACATATTGGGCACAGCATCTATGATGGCATTGACTCTGTCGGCTACTTCTTGTACCGATGGCAATGACTGGGACGTAGATGGCAGCCTGTCAAGATTGTTCGGTCTCAACGGTGACAAAATCACCGTTGAAACTGCCGAAACATCAGCTACGGTTACATTCTCTGCCTTCACATCAAAAGCAGTTTCTTCACCAGAGTACTATGTATTCGAGGTAAGCAAGGACTCTCTTTACGAAGGTGTTGAGAATGCTAACATCATCAAGTTCGGTGAAGATAAGTCGTTGACTTCATCTCCAGTAGTTCTCTCAGGTCTCGATGGCGACAGCAAGTACTACATGCGTGTAAAGGCTATGTCTTCTACTGCTAACGAGTCTAAATGGGTTTACTACAAGGATGGTTCATCATTCAAGACAAAGGCTGAACAGTTATTCAACGAGCTTACTACAGCCGACCTCTTTGAAGACCACGTTAATTTCTCTTGGACTCCAGGTGCGACAGTTACCCATATCACAATTGTCAACGCAGCAGATCCAGAGGATAAGAGCAAGCATGAACTTACCGCAGACCAAATTGCTGCTGGTAAAGTTACTTACTCTAACGTGAAGCCAACAACTACTTACATCGCCACATTATATAACAATGAGGCAAAACGTGGTCAGTTGCAGTTCACCACACCTGCTGCAATG
Organism: Segatella copri; assembly: GCF_015074785.1. Classification (NCBI taxonomy): domain Bacteria; kingdom Pseudomonadati; phylum Bacteroidota; class Bacteroidia; order Bacteroidales; family Prevotellaceae; genus Segatella; species Segatella copri. The sequence goes on along the minus strand of NZ_CP042464.1, from coordinate 254,444 downwards.
CCATCTGCAAACTATAAGTACACGCTCCCAAGTGACGTGAATGTTATCTCCCAGACTCTCATTGATGAGATTGCAGAGCAGGCCAAAGCTGCAGCAGGAAACGAGACTAACTATAGTGCAACCATCGGTATTCCTGCAGGTGCCACAGTTTCTCTCTACGGCACAAATGATTCAGACGGTGGCAAGACCAACGTAACCATCCCAGACGGAATGTCTGTTACATTCTTCGGTTTGGCAGGTGGTGATGCGCCTACCATCAATCTTGACAAGAACTTCGATATTGCAGGTTCTCATGCATTCATCAAGTTCCAGAACGTGAAATTGGTAGAAAATGGTGCTGGTTACTTCATCAACCAGAGCAAGGCTTGTACCATAAGCGAGTTCACTTTGGAGGATTGCGAGGTTAGCAATATCAAAACATCATTCTTCCGTATCCAGGGAAGTGATGCTAAGTCTATCGGCAAACTTACCTTGAAGAACAGTATCTTCACCAAACTCTGTGCAGGTTATGGTTTCATCCACATTGATGCAGGCAGCGGTAAAGGTCATCTCGACAACGTAGAGATTGACGGCTGTACATTCAACAGTATCTGTGTAACCGGTAAGGTATTTATCTTCAGCAAGAAGACAGATATGCAGGACATCACCATCAAGAACAGCACATTCTACAACTGTAATGGTAATGGTCAGTTCTTCGTTGACTTCAACGTTGACACATTCGGACCAAGCACCTTCACTATTGAGAACTGTATCTTCGGTAAGAGTGCTGATGAAGCTACCAACAAGAACATCAGAAGCAAGACTCCAGCAACTGTAGTAAACAGCTTCAGAACAACAGACTTCTTCAAGGTGATTAAGGGCGTGAATGATACAGAGTTCAGCTCTACCCAGTTGTTCAAGGACCCAACCAATGGCGACTTTACCATCAAGGCTGGTACTTTGAAGGAAAAGGCTGGTGACCCACGCTGGTATGTAGTAGAGGATTAATCCACAAGGATTAACATCTCATATAAATTTAAGAAAAAGTGCAATGCTTATATGGAGCATTGCACTTTTTTTATTTTCTCTTATTCTCTATCTCATTTTTACAATTATTTTCTTGGAAGTTACGAAAGAAAAGCGTATATTTGCAGCGTAAGTACATAAGGAAGAGTGTGTCATAAGTGCGATGACATGCCTTTTTTTTCGCTACTTCATTCAGCTAACACAGCCACTTCATTCAGCTAACACAGCCACTTCATTCTGCAAACTCAGCCACTTCATTCTGCAAACAAATCCGTCTCATTCTGCTTACGAATTCGAATCTTCGAGACAACGAAGTCATATCTTCAAGCCAGCGCAATCGAATCTTCAAGCCAGCGCAGTCGGATCTTTAAACCAGCGCAGTCGGATGTATCGGCTCAATGAAACGTATGAACTTGCGCAATGAAGAACATGGTTTCATCAGCGTAAGCGGCTCCGCTTGCCGATGTTCCCGAAATTACATCACGACGCAGCTTCTGATGCGTCACGATGTAGCAATCAGTGCGTCACGACGCAGCAACAGATACGTCGTGATGTAATTTCTGCTAACTCCTGCCCCATCAAGTAAGCCTCATCTGAACTTCAAAAAAGCCTCAGTAAACGTTACGTAGGGCTCACTTACCCGCCTGAATCAATACGACGAAAAGACAATATTGTAGAAACAACACTTCCGAAAACGTTTACGTTAGATTTTTCATTTATTTTATTCAACATTTAAAAATTTTAATTACCTTTGTAGCAGAAATCTAAGATTATAACCAAAAATCGAAGATTCCTTATGATCTATTGAGAATCAAACACGACTACAACTAATCGCGAATAAGTTCAATTAGACCAAAACTTAACAAGAAATAATAATAACCTACAAAACAAACATCGTTATGTATCAACAACTGAAACGTGCCAGCATGGCACTGACCTTGAGTTCGGTTTGTTTCCTCGCTTTTGCGCAGAAAACAATCCAAGGTACCGTTAAGGATGCTAATGGCGACCCAATGATTGGTGTAACCATTACTGACCAGAATGGCAAAGCAGGTGGCATCACCGACCTTGACGGTAAGTTTACCATTCAGAACGCAGACCCTAATGCGGTCTTGACTTTCAGCTACATCGGCTGCAAGCCTAAGAAAGTAAAAGTAGGAAGTCAGAAAACATGGAACATCGTACTTGAAGATGACAATGCAGCCCTTGACGAGGTCGTTGTCGTTGGTTATGGTACTATGCGTAAACGCGACGTAACTGGCTCTATCGCATCTGTCAACTCAGAAAAGATAGCCGCTCGTGGTACTACCAATCTTGCAGAGTCTCTGCAGGGTTCTGTTCCTGGTGTCAACATCACCCAGTCTGGTAGCCGCGCTGGTGCAGGCTTCAATATTCAGGTTCGTGGACAGGCTTCTATCAACAAGCAGGCACAGCCATTGTATGTTATCGATGGTGTAGTTTGCGACAACATGGACTTCCTCAATCCAGATGATATCGACCGCATCGACGTATTGAAAGATGCATCTTCTACCGCCATCTATGGTTCCCGTGCTTCTGCCGGTGTCATCATGATTACCACCAAGGGCAGCAAGGGTGCAGACAAGGCACAGAAGGCAACCATCTCTTATGACGGATATTATGGTATCAAGAAGTTGGCGCGCATGCCTGAGTTTATGGATGCCAACGAGTTTATGGATTATCGTTTTGCCAGATATACCACGCTCGACGGAAAGAGCTACGATGGCTCTAGCCGCAAGGGTGTTGATGCCGATGGACATCCACATTACATCATCAAGAATACCGACTTGAATTCTGCCTTCCTTGCCCGCAAGGGAGCAACCAGCTACAAGGATTCAAAGCTTTACGAACTGATGATGGATCCAAGTTTCGACGGTTACGATTGGAAGAAGATGGTTACCCGCACAGCTGCTCAGCAGAACCACTTTATCAGTGCTGCCGGTGCTACAGACAAGATCAACTACCGTGTAGGTATGGGTTATCAGGGCGAGGAGAACGTATTCAAAGGAAACGACTATGAGCGTTTCAACCTGAAGGGTGCCATGGATGCCAAACTCAACAAAGTCTTTGATGCTGGTTTCTCTGTCAACTTGTCTATGAGTAAGACAGAAGATGTTTGTACCGATGGAACTTATTCACCATATGTGAATGCATTCTATTTCAACCCATTCGTATCTCCTACAGATGCAGATGGCAATCTGATTCCTAACCCGGGCGCCAAGGCTGCCTTCGAGTCGGATGCACAGTTCACATCCACCTACAACCCATTGATTGACCTCTATGATGGTAACTATACCGACGAGACCAAGAAATATACCATGATGGGTAACCTGTATCTGCGTGCCAATATCATGAAGGGATTGAAGTTTACCACAACATTCTCTCCAAACTATTCTCACAAGCGCCAGGGCATCTTCTATGCCACAGGTATCAACGAGGGCAACGACGTAGGTTCTACCTACTATCAGAAGAACAAGACTAACTTTGCCTCTGTGGGTAACACCACTCGTATGGATTGGACCTGGGATAACCAGATCGACTACAACGAGACTTTCGGCGACCATAACATTGGTGCCATGGCTCTCTTCTCACTCTACAAGAGCAATACGGAATATCAGTATGAGGAAGCTAAGGGTATCGCCAACGACCATACCACCTTCCACAATCTGGGTTCAGCTAGCGGTGATAAGAATCTCTCCAGCTCATACAACGAGTCATCTTTGGAGTCATTCGCCTTCCGTGCCAACTATTCTTACAAGGGAAGATATATGGCAACAGCTACACTCCGTGCCGATGGTAGTTCACGTTTTGCCGACGGCAACCGTTGGGGATGGTTCCCGTCTGTAGCTGCGGCATGGCGTATCTCAGATGAAGCATGGATGAAGCAGTTCAGCTCTTGGCTCGACAACACCAAGCTCCGTGTTTCTTATGGTGTTACCGGTAATAACAATGTGGGTGACTATGTAACTATCGCTTCTGCTACAGGTCCATCTTATGTAACCATAGATGGCAAAGAGGTACAGGGTTATTATCCTAACGGATTGGTTAACACCGCCCTTATCTGGGAGAAAGTGAAGGAGTTTGACCTCGGTCTCGACTTGAGTTTCCTAAAGAATCGCATCAATGTAACGGCCGACTTCTATAACCGTCTTTCAGATGGTCAGATTATGTCACGTTCAGTGCCAATCGAAACTGGTGAGAAGACTTCAACCTTCAATGTAGGTTCTGTCCAAAACAGAGGTATTGAACTCGGTTTGAACTTTAACATCATCAACAAGAAAGACTTCTCTTGGAGTGCCAATGTGAACTTTGCCCGCAACTGGAACAAGATTAAGGAGTTGAGTAATGGTAAGGTTGATGAGGTAGCCAACAACTGGTTTATCGGCGAGCCACTGAACGTACTCCGTGACTATACCCATACCGATGTCATCACCGACAAGGGTGTAACCATGCACACCATGAATGGTGACAAGCACTATACCCTGAAGGAATTCTACGAGAAGTATGGCACTAAGTATAAGTGGTATGAAGGTCAGATGGCAGTAAACGACTGGAACGATGACGGTAAGATTGACGACAACGATAAGCAGATTTATGGCTGCACAGATCCACGCTGGACCGGTAGTTTCACTACCAATGTTTACTTCAAGGGCTTCGACTTCTCTATCATGTTCTATACAAAGAGCGGATTCTGGTCACGCAGCTACTTCCATGAGAAGTATATGAAGTATGGCGACCGTGGTAATGCTCACATGCAACTGGATTACTACATACCAAAGGGAGCACCAATCATCGATCATGCAACAGGTGAGATTACAACCGCCACAGAGACCCACTACGGAAAGTATCCTTATCCAAACAACAGCGATACTTCGATGGGTGGTTACTTCGGTGACAAGGGTTCAGCCAAGGGAGAAGGTTTCCAGTATCAGAAGACCTCTTTCACCAAGGTTAAGAATATTACCCTGGGTTACACATTGCCTAAGAGCGTAGTAAACAAGGCAGGTATCAGAAATCTCCGTGTTTATGTAAACGTTCTGAACCCATTCTGCTTCACCAACTACAAGGGCTTCGACCCAGAGTGGGCATCACAGAATCTGCAGAATGGCGGTCCATCATCTGTAACCTACCAGTTTGGTGTCAACTTGAAGTTCTAAGCTTCATCCCAATTAAGTTCTAAACTTCATATAAATTAAAGGAAACAATTATGAAAAAGATATTATATAGCGTAGCTCTCGCAGCCTGTGTCATGGGCACCATGACCAGCTGCAGCGACTTCCTGGACGCAGAAAACAAGTCGAACGTGAGCGACAAGCAAACCTTCGCTACCAAGGATGGTTTCAACACTTTGGTAAACGATGCCTACCAGCGTCTGCAAGACGTCTATGCGGCGCCTCTGTTCACCAGCTGTTTCTCAGCAGGTACAGATATGTATGCTGATGCCCGCAACAAGATGAACGAGGCTTTGAATACTTACGAGACCTTGACTCCTGAGAATAGTGATATCAAGAATCTCTATACTTATCTCTATTCAGGTATCCGTGCTGCCAACTCTGTGTCATACTATGCACAGAGTGCTAAGGTAGATGATGCCACGAAGAACAAGCTCGTTGGCGAGGCACGTGTCCTGGCAGCATACGAGTACTATCTTCTGGTAAACAACTTCGGTGGTGTGCCTATCATGAAGGACTTCATTACCACTGCCGATATGGGTTATCCTAAGTCTTCTGCTGCTGACGTATACGCCTACATCATCAGCGAGTTGGAGGATGTCATCGGCAAGAATGTGCTCCAAGCTTCTACAGCTACCAAGGGTGGCGGCAGAATCAGCCAGGAAACAGCCAAGGCTATCCTAGCCAAAACCTACCTTTCTGCAGCATGGGACCTCAACAAACAAGACTACTTCTCCAAGGCAGCAGCTCTTGCCGATGAGGTGATTGCAGGCAGAAAACTGACTACCCCATTTGCCAAGCTCTGGAAGGCAGACGGATCGGGCGATGACAACGAAGAGTTCCTTTGGGATGTGGAATATGATTTGGCTACAGCCAACAATACAACATCAGGTGGTACAGAATGGAGCGGTTACTACTGCAACTATCTGGGTGGAAACGAGGATAACATCAAGGCTACAACCTCCAGCTATGTACCAACCCTCTATGCCTTGCATTGTTTCAAGAAGGGAGACCAGCGTTACGATGCTACCTTCATGAAGGAATTGCCAGATATAAACAAAGGAAATGCTGCAGGTACCGGTTACTGGACCTGGTACAAGAATGGTGAGAGTCTGGTAGGTAAGCCAGTAACGCGATACTATTCTGCATGGTATGAAACAGATGCCGACTTTGAAGCATGGAAGGCTATAGATCCTGCAAACAGAGCAAACACCTATCGCATTCCGATGGATTCACAGAGCAAGGAAGCACAGAATATGGACGGCAGAGATATGGAATATTACGATAACCAGCAACTGGTATATGGTTCCAGTCCATGCAAGAAGTTTGACGACAGCAAGACTGCTAAGACAGAGAAGAACACCTGCTATCGCGACATCCATATCATCACTTTGCCAGAGATGTATCTCGTAGCAGCTGAGGCTTATCTGAAGGCTGGTGATAATCCTAAGGCATTGGCACGACTCAATGAGGTTCACCAGCGCGCTGGTCTTTCTGCACTTACAGGAACTATCACTATCGATGACATCCTTGATGAGAATGCATGCGAGAACTTCGGTAATGAGGCACGCTGGATGGATCTTCGCAGAACCCAGACCCTGGTAACACGTTGCACCAAGTATAACCATGAGATGGGAGACAAGGCTGCCCAGTATATCGGCAAGAAGCTTCTTCGCCCTATCCCACAGGCTGCAATTGATGCCAATGACCAACTGACATTAGCCGACCAGAATCCTGGTTACTAATCAAAGTCATTATGTTGATAAGAAAACCTATCAGGACATACGTTAATCATTAGGTTTAAGACCGTATCCCAAGGGAGATAATACCCGGCGGATGCGGTCTTTCTTTTTTATTCTATCGGCAAGGTATACGTAATCGTTTTCGTAGTTTTTCATTCACAATCTGCATGTGATAAGCAAAAATGTCGTAACTTTGCAGAAAATCTTATAGAAAAGAAAATAATAAAATAAATAAACCTAAGAAGAAATGAAGAAATCAATCATTAAGACAGTCGTGCTGGCTGCGCTCATGGCTCTGCCAATGTTCGCTAAAGCACAAACTTTCGCTGGTATCACAGCCGAGCAGAGTGCACAGAACACTCCTGAAGGATGGACTGCCGTAGAACTGCCACAGTTGCCTGCCATCACATCAGCAAACACGTTTAACATCAAGGATTATGGTGCCTCTACATCTGCTACAGATAACACCAAGGCTATCCAGAAAGCACTTGATGCTGTGCCTTCTACCGGTGGTATGGTCGTGATTCCTGCCGGTATCTGGATGTTTGGAAGTACAGATCAGATGACTAGCAAGACCGAAGTACTCAGCATCAAGTCGAAGACCATCCTTCACCTCAGCGCAGGTGCCACATTGAAGCTCGTGGAATACGGCAAGGCGCCAAACAATAAGATTGTCTTCATCGGCGGAAAGAACAAGGGCAAGAACGTTACCGACATTGTTATCGAGGGTGAAGGTGAAACTTCAGTCATCGACGGTCAGGGTGCACGCTGGTGGCTCGCAAGAGAGAATGGTGAAACCTTCAATCCTGGTGCAATGATCCGCTTCGAGCAGGGCAAGCGCTTCCTGCTCCGCAACTTCAAGATTCAGAATACTCCGGGTGTAAACATCACCATCAGCAACAGCGGTAAGGCTAGCCATGCTACCATCCATGATGTAACCATCAGTGAACCTTCATCTGAAGCTGGCAAGGGAAAGGCATCGCATAACACAGATGGAATCTCTATCTGGGGTCCATACGTTAATATCTACAACTGTAACATCAGCAACGGCGATGACAATATCGTTTGCGACAATGATGCACAATATATCCATGTATGGAACTGCTACTTCGGAACTGGACATGGTGCTTCTATCGGTAGCTTCACCAACAACATCAAGCATGTATGGTTCGATAACATCACCATGAACGGTACTACTGCGGGCATCCGCATGAAGACAGGTCAAGATGTAGATAAAACAACCAACAAGGTAACTCTGCGTGGCGGTGGCGAGGAGGACTGGAAGTTCACCAACTTCACCATGACCAAGGTTAAGAACCCATTCTCTATCGACTGCTACTACGACAAGAACTACAACAGCGATCCTGCCGTAGATAAGGCAAACGCAAGAACTTTGGATAGCACTACCCCTACCTACAACGGCATTCTGCTTCAGAACGTGAAGACTACAGATGTCTGCGAAGGTAACGCTATCTTCCTGATTGGCCGCCCTGAGAGCCACATCAAGAACGTGACTCTCGACAACGTACAGATTTCTGCAAAAAAGGGTATCGATATCCGCTTCGTAGATAATCTCGTGTTCAAGAACAACTCTAAGATTACCGTCAGCAGCGGTTCTATCTGGCTCAAGAAGTTTGATTCTACTTGGACAGACGAGTGTGATGCTACGTCTACAGGTTCAACCGTTACTGATACTAAGGGTCCTTTCACATTAAACTCAAAAACTTTGACGGATAAGACAGCCGGTTCTTTCAGCAACGGCTTCGCTATCAGCAATGAGAAGGGAAAGACATACGATACTGGTTCTGGTACCAACTATATCAAGTATAGCGCAAATCAATACACCATCATCATTCCTGACGGCATAAAGATTGTCAAAATGGATATCGAGGGAAAAGACAATTACTCAGATGCAGATGCCTATCTCGGCGAGATAAACGGCACAAGCTATGATGCTTCTACCTATGTTTTTCCAAAAGACAAAAGTCTGAAAAAATATACAGTAGAGTTTGATTCACCTGTAGAGCACACGCTTACTTTCACTCCAAAGGTAAAGCAGTGCATCCTGCAGTTCACTCTCTATACAGAGACTTCTACAGGCATTCAGCCAATTGCTGCCATCGCCAAGGTAAACAATAACAACATTTACGACCTCAGCGGTCGCATGGTAAAGCTCAATGCCAAGGCAGAAGACCTGCAAGGTCTCAAAAAAGGTATCTATATCTACAACAACAAGAAATACGTAGCTAAATAATTCATTTAAACATCGGTAACAATGAAAATAAAATCGCATTCACTCCTGTGCATTCTCGCCACCATCGCATTGAGTTCTCCACTCTCTGCGGTGAGCGTGAATGCCCAGAAAGCGGTATCCAAGACATGGAATCCGAACCTGAAGAACGGAATGTACCGCAACCCGGTTATTGACGCCGACTACTCAGACCCAGACGTATGCCGTGTGGGCAATGACTACTATATGACCTCCTCTTCCTTCCAGTGTTTCCCAGGCTTGCAGATTCTGCACAGCACCGACCTGGTGAACTGGGAAATCATCGGAGCTGCCCTACTCGATGACTATCCTGTATTGCCAGAGTATCAGGGCACAGACTTGGACTGGCGCAAGAAAGTTCAGCATGGTAACTATGTATGGGCACCCTCTATCCGCTATCACGACGGATGGTTCTACATCTATTGCGGCGACCCAGACCAGGGTCTCTTCATGACCAAGACACAAGATCCACGCGGTCCTTGGGAACCTATCACCTGGGTGATGAAGGAAAAAGGTCTTATCGACTGCTGCCCTCTCTGGGATGAAGACGGCAAGGCTTATCTTTCGCATGGATGCGCCGGTTCAAGAGCCGGTATCAAGTCAGTGCTCTTCGTTGCTCCGATGTCACCTGACGGCACCAAGGTTATCGGTCCTTCACGCATCGTATATGATGGGCATGAAAACCAGCCTACTATCGAAGGTACCAAGTTCTACAAGCGCAACGGCTACTATTACATCATGAGTCCTGCGGGCGGCGTGAAGTATGGCTGGCAGGTAGAACTGCGTTCCAAGAATCCATACGGTCCTTACGAGGAGTATGTGGGTATGGCACAGGGAAAGAACAAGAAGGTAAACGGCCCTCACCAGGGTGCATGGGTAGATACCCAGAACGGAGAGGACTGGTTCCTCCACTTCCAAGATAAGCACGCTTATGGTCGTGTGGTTCATCTGCAACCAGCCAAATGGGTAAACGACTGGCTCGTCATCGGTGACGACAAGGATGGTGATGGCTGCGGAGACCCTGTTCAGCAATGGAAGAAGCCAAACCTGCCATCAAGCGGTAACTTCCAGCCTAAGGAATCGGATGATTTCAACAGCGTAGATTTAGGTCTGCAATGGCAGTGGAACGGTCCTTACAGTCAGTACTGGTACTTCTGTGATGCCAAGAAATCCAAGTTGCGTCTCTATGGCGTACAGCAGGCAGAAGATGTAAAGAACCTGTTTGATCTTCCTAACCTCCTGCTCCAGAAGCTCCCTACCGAGAACTTTACAGCTACAGCCAAGGTGAAGTTCATTCCTAACCGCACCGAGGCTTATAAGGAGAAAGATAAGGTATTGGGCGAAAGCGCCGGCATGATCATGCAAGGCATGGACTATGCGGCACTCAAGTTTGTTGATACCAAGGAAGAGGGGGTTGTATTGCAATATGTAACCTGCGAGAAGGCTGAGAAGGGAAAGGCTGAGAAGGTGGTAAAGCAAGTGGCCATCAAGACCAGCAAGCAGCCTCAACCTTACACCGTGAAGTATGCCGTAGATGATATTCCTTCATCCCGCATCGCTACCCAGGATGTATGGCTCCGCGTGAAGGTTCATAGCGAAGGCATCGCCAACCAGATACAGGCTATCGCTGAATGGAGCTACAGTCTGGATGGTAAGAAATTCAACAAGATAGGCAATCCTTTCACTGTGCGTGAAGGCAAGTGGATTGGTGCCAAGCTCGGTTTCTTCAACACCCGCACAGCCAAGAAGAACGATGCTGCCTTCTTCGACGTAGACTGGATTCATTTCGAAAAATAACGCTTTCCAGCTAACGCGTTATTTCAGAGAATATTTTGGGAAATAAAAAAAATCCCCCTCATTGCAAATCACTGCAGCGAGGGGGATTAATCTTTATGAGTAATCTAAAAATTCTAATCTTTCTTTTCTTCTGTAGGCTCTGCCTTTGTTGTTTTCTTGGCAGGAGCCTTCTTGGCAGATGCCTTCTTGGCTGCAGGCTTAGCTGCGGCCTTCTTGGCAGGAGCCTTAGCAGGCTTCTCGCCATGGTGCTTCTCAGCCTCCTTCTCTATCTTTTCAATCTTAGCCTGAAGACGGACAATCTCCTTGTCCTTCATCTCTATCTCTTCATCCTGATTCTTGATGGTAGTAAGCAAGCCCTCCAGCTGATCGTTATCAACATCAGCAGGATAGAGGTCGTTCACACGGTTGATGAAGTCACCAAGAATGTTCATATAGTTAGTGAAAGCATCGAAAGGACTTGAATAGATACCTCTGTCAAGACCCACATTGCTTGGCTTGGTAGTCATGAAGCGGAAGTTGTTACTTGCCTGCAGGTAATCCCAGTCCTGATTGATACGTGGATCGTTGGCGATACGTACACGGTCTGCCACACTATAAAGCTTGTTGAAAGCCTCACGCTGCATCGGATTACCCAACCATGAACTTACATCACGCTCCTCGTCTACCCAACTCAAAGTATCAGGCACATTCACCTCGCCTACCGACTTGATCTTCTTGCAGATTTCTGTAGGTGTAGAGAAGGTGATGCCACGGTCCTTGGCACACTGAGGCAAAGCCTTCATAAACTCGAGGATGTTGCTTGACAGAGGCTGGGCAATACCAAGAGCAGAAAGTTCCATAAAGATATTGATAACCTGCTCCTCCTCTGGGAAGGCAGCAATCTGGTTCATATAGTTGTCGGCAAAGAGTGGATAACCGTCCCAATCGCTGTTGCTGAAGCGCAGAGAGATATCATCGCTCAAGTTCACATCGCGCAAAAGGAGCTTCAACTTAGGGTTCAGGGCGCAATGGTAAACATAGTGAGGAGACTTCCAGCCGAGCACGTGCTTGGCACCCTCGGTGAGCATACCAATGAATCCCATGTTGGCAACATCGTTACCGATATCATCGCTGTAGATGAGCGAAGAGTTGCGCAATACGGTAGGTTTCTTTCCGAAATATTCCTCAATCTTAGTACACTGGCGCATCACCTCATCCTTGAAACTTGCCTCATTAACCAGAGAAGCAAGTCCGTGAGAGTAAGGCTCAGCCAGGAACTCTACACAACCCGTATTGTTGAGCTGCTGAAGCTTCTCCAGTACCTGAGGAGCATGAAGTTCCAACTGCTCCATACCCACACCCGAAAGCGAGAAAGCTACCTTGAAATACTTGCCGTTCTTTTCAATCATCTCCTGAAGGGCATTCAAGGCTGGCATATAAGAGCGCTCAGCAATCTCGTTGATGCTACGGTCGTTCTCGTAGTCATCATAGTAATAATGGTCGGTACCGATGTCGAAGAAGCGGTAGCGTTTCAGATGGGTAATCTGATGTATCTCGAAATATAAACAAATTGTTTTCATAATTATTAATTATTAATTTTTAACTATTAATTGCCCATTACTTCCACCCTAAGGTCTTGAGGTACAGGTCTTTGATGCGGGCTCCCACTTTCTCCCAGGTAATCTGGTCTACTTCTTTCTTGCCTTCCTCTGAGAGATAATCGAAAAGACTCTCGTTGTGACAGATGCTGTAGATGGCATCGGCAAGGGCATGGATATCCCAGTAGTCTACCTTGATACAGTTGGACAGGATTTCTCCACATCCACTCTGCTTGGAGATAATGGTTGGTGTGCCGCACTGCATAGCTTCCAAAGGTGAGATACCGAACGGCTCGCTCACAGATGGCATCACGTAGACATCACTGTCTTTCAGACATTCATAAACCTGTTTGCCGCGCATAAAGCCAGGGAAGTGGAACCGGTCGGCAATGCCTCTTTCAGCAGCGAGATAAATCATCTGATCCATCATATCGCCCGAACCTGCCATACAGAAACGCACATTGCGGGTACGGTGCAATACCATGTTGGCAGCCTCTACGAAATATTCAGGTCCCTTCTGCATGGTAAGACGTCCCAGGAAGGTTACTACCTTCTCCTTGCCCTTATGATTTGGGCGTGGAATATCCTGCCACTCCTGCTTCAATGGGTATACGGCATTGTGCATGGCGAAACACTTGCGTGGATCCTGGTGATACTGGTGAATCACCGTCTGGCGGGTCAGTTCGGATACACACATGATGCAGTCGGCATTATCCATACCGTCTTTCTCGATAGCGTAAACAGTAGGGTTCACCTTTCCACGGCTACGGTCGAAATCAGTAGCATGAACGTGGATGCACAATGGTTTGCCACTCACGCGCTTGGCATGAATTCCGGCTGGGAATGTAAGCCAGTCGTGAGCATGGATAATATCAAATTCCTCAGAACGGGCTACAACTCCGGCAATGATGCTATAGTTGTTGATTTCGTCATGAAGATTTGACGGATAACCACCGGCAAATTCCATACAGCCGAGGTCATTTACATGCATATAGTTAAAATCGGCATAGATGTGGTCACGGTAACGGAAATAGTCATCCGGATTCATGATATTGCCTACCCGCTGCTGCACATAGTCGTGATTTACATCGCGCCAGGCAATAGGCACACTGTTCATTGCCACAATCTTGCAGGCACTGCGGTCCTCATCACCGAAAGGATGAGGCAGACACAATGTGATATCAACATCGCCCTGGGCATGAAGTCCCTGGGAGATACCAAAGTTGGCAGTTGCCAAACCACCAAATACGTGAGGAGGATACTCCCATCCAAACATTAAAACTTTCATATAGCAGTCCTCCTATTATTAATATTGATATTTTTCAAGTAACTCGAGCGCACGCAGAATCTCAGCCACATTCATGGCGAAAGAGATGGCACCACGACCTGCGAATGGAGGGTTTCCATCGAAGAGTTCGCTGATAGTACCGAGACAGTGGGAAGACATTTCGTCCTCATAACCAACCATCTGGCGTTCGATAAAGCTCAAACGGGTACGCTTATAGAGTTTCAGACTTGCCTCCATATAGAAGCCACCGAGCCATGGCCATGCCGTACCCTGATGGTAAGCATAGTCGCGCTGGGTCTGCGGACCTACATAAACAGGATTATATCCACCGCTCTTTGGCGAGAGTGAACGCAATCCCTTAGGAGTAAGGAGTTCGCGTGTACAGATATCAAGAACCTGCTTCTTCTGGTCTTGCGACAATGGAGAATAGTCGAAAGCCACTGCAAATATCATGTTCGGGCGAACGCTCCAGTCCATCATATTTCCATCAACATAATCGTAGAGATAGCCATATTCATTGAGGAAGGTATCGAGGAATGCCTGCTTGGTCAGCTCAGCCTGAGCCAGGAGTTTCTGCTGGCTGTCTTCTTCACCTACTGTTGCAGCGAGAGAAGCACAGAAACACAAGGCGTTATACCACAAAGCATTAAACTCTACGATATAACCTGTACGTGGAACCACAGGTCTGCCGTTGGCAGTAGAGTTCATCCAGGTAACAGCCTTGTCCTTACCATCGGTATAGAGCAATCCGTTCTCTTCGAGCTTCAGGTTCGGATGCTTGTTATCCTGGATAAAGCTGATAACATCCTTGATAAACTGTCCATACTTCTTGAAGCATTCTTCCTTGCTGGTTTCCTTAGCATACTGCTGCAAAGCCCAGACAGCCCACAATGGTACGTCAGGCTGCTCTATCTCAGCAATATGAACGCTGACCGGCTTGCCTTCCATAAACTCGTAGTATCCCTTCATGGCAGTCTTCATCACCAGTTCGAAGTAGTCATCTTCCTCGATAGAGAGGGTGAGACCAGGAAGAGCGATAAATGTATCGCGGGCTCTACACTTAAACCAAGGGTAACCAGCCAGGATATAACGGTCATCGTTCTTTTCACGACGATGGAACTGATGAGCCGCATTGACCAGACAGTGGAAGAAATTGTCACGAGGCGAACGCTCATCCACTTCCTTGTCGAAGAGCTTCTTCAGGCTGACCGCCTTGATTTCTGATGTAGAAGCAGCAAAGACGATGGTTTCGCCTTTCTTGATATCCATTTCAAAATAGCCAGGAACATAGAGGTCTTCGTTAGAAGCATAACCTCTCTCCTGCTCCTTTGGATATTCCACGCCACGATACCAATCTGGACAGAATTTAAACTCGTTCTTCTTGGAGAACTGCATGTAGAGATCAGGATAACCTGCATACATACAGGTCTTGATGCCATGATCTACCTCAGAATAATCACGAGATGCGGTAGCATTCTCATGAGTAAACTGACGGACACTGCGGAAAGCCAGAAAAGGACGGAAACGAAGGGTTGTAGCCGAATGGCCGTCTACCAGCGTATAGCGAATCAGAATGCGATTCTCATAATGCTGGAATACAACTTCCTTTTTCAGGATAACACCACCTACGCGATAAAGGGTAGTTGGCACTTTATCACAATCAAACTCACGAATGTACTTGTGGCCCATCGGACTATAGTTGTTGCCCTGGTACTTGTGCAAGCCGAGGTTAAACTCAGCGCCATGCTGAATCACCGTAACATCCAGCGAACTCAAGAGCACATGATTCTCATCGTCCAGTTCTGGAACCGGCACGACAAGTAATCCGTGATACTTGCGGGTATTACAGTCTACAATCGTTGAGCACGAATATGCACCCGAGCGATTTGTTCTCAACAACTCCTTAGGCAACGACTCTTGAAGATTCGTCATAAGGGCCTTTTCGAATTTTAGATAACTCATAGATCTATATTAAGGTTCTATATTTTTGTTGACTAAATTAATTGCTTTCAAAGGTAACACTTTTTTATGGTATAACAAAGTTTTTTGTATGCCATTTTTAGAAAAAATTGCCTTTTTATGTTTTAAAACATATTTTTAGACAAAAATGCTTGATTATTTCAAGAAAAAGCATTACTTTTGCACTCAGTTTTCAGTTTAAAAGATTTGTACACATGGCAGCTAGAGGAAAATACGATAAAGAAAATATAGCAATGCTGATTGCTAAGCTATGGGGAGGCATCACTGATGACCAGTTCGATTTACTGAAAGAGCATCTGGAAATCAAGAAGTATAAGAAGAACGAAATCATCTACAAGAACGAGGGTACTCCCGAATATGCACTATGTCTCATAGCGGGAAAAGTGAAGATATACAAAGAAGGTATCGGTGGCAAGAGCCAGATTATCCGTGTTATCAAACCGATTGAGTTCTTTGGTTTCAGAGCCTATTTTGCAGATGAGATATACAAGACGGCAGCCATGTCGCTGGAAAACTGCGTCGTTGCCCAGTTCCCGCTGGCAGTTCTCATGAAACTGATCTCCAAGAGTTTCAACATCGGCTTCTTCTTTATCAAATATCTCAGTGTGGAAATAGGTAAATCGGACGACCGTACCGTGAACCTCACCCAGAAACATATCCGTGCCCGACTTGCCGAGGGACTGATATTTCTGAAAGACTCTTATGGGTTAGAAAAAGACGGAAAAACTCTTGACATCCGATTGAGTCGTGAAGATCTGGCAAATCTCTGTAATATGACAACGAGCAATGCCATCCGTACGCTCTCAGCCTTTACGGCAGAAGAACTCATCAATACAGAAGGAAGGAAAATCAAAATCTTACAGGAAGAAGAAATCATAAAAATAGCAGAACTCGGATAAAGTTCTGCTATTTTTTATTTATATGTTTTACATTATACGTTTTTCTTGATACATTTCCCTTATTACGGGCATACTGGTTATACGGGTATCAGGAAGTTGATAACCTCCTGAATTACAGTAATCTGGAATGGACCTACCGGTGTATTCATCAATCTGCCATCAATACCTATCAGGGCATGCTGGGCATCGAGCACCTCTACCTCTCGGGTACGGTAAGGATGCACACTCTTATGGTTGAGGAACTTACCTTTCACAAAAAGATAGATTCCCTCGAAAAGCTGGGTTGTCTTAGGATGAGATACCACCGACACATCGAGCAGTCCGTTATATGGCACAGCATTCGGAGTCTGTCCATATCCTGTTCCATTGCCTATACACATCGTCATCACTCTACGCTTGATAACATCCGAATTGATTTTCACATGCATCTTATAGTCCAGACGCTGGAATATCATCAGGATGAAGGAACAGAGAAACGACAGGGTACGTGAACCGAAGATATGATGGGTTTTTCGTCTCAGGTTCATGATGGCGGCGATGAGTCCGATATTGATACAGTTGAGGAAATAGCGACGGCATTTCTCCCCCTTCTTGTTCACATAGCGGATACAACCGAGGTCAATCTTTCTGATACGACGTTTTTTCAGCGACGCCACCGTCTTCTCGATATCGCTGTCGCTGAATCCCCAGAAGTGGGCAAAGTCGTTCATCAGTCCGTTAGGAATAACACCCAGTGCCACCTCTTCTCTTTCTTTCGGATCTATCTGCATCAGACAGTTTACTGCATCATTGAGCGCAGAATCTCCACCCACGATGACAATGGTCTTATAACCATTGTTGATAAACATTCTGATGAGCCGTTCTACGCTCTTCTGATTCTCGCTCTGCACAAAGTCGTAATCCACGCCCTGCTGCTTGAGCACCTTCTCTATTTTTTCCCAGCGCTTGTTACTTCGCCAGCCTCCTCTAGGGCAATAAAGCAGCCCCCATTTATTCTCGTTTACCATTTGTCTCTTCTTTGTAATTTGAAAGTTGTATAAAATATCACTTCCGCCCAGCCACCGTTGCATCCGATTCCATCGGATGCCAGCGCCCTAGCCAGATTCCAGGCCGCAGCCTAGCTCCTCATCAGCTCCAAAACCGTCTCCACCTTTTTCTCCATTGGCTGCAATGCATCTACCCAATGGATAGTAAAGCCTCTGCGCTCCATACCTCTGAACCACGTCATCTGCCTTTTGGCAAACTGATGGATTGCAATTTCCAGACTGCGATACATCTCATCGTATGAAGTCTTACCGATTACATATTCTGTAATAAACTTATATTCCAAACCATAATAGATGAGATTTTCAGCAGGAATACCACGATCTAGCAGTCCCTTGATTTCATCTACCATTCCCTCATCCAATCGCTGTTTCAGTCTCTGTGAAATTTTCTCCCTTCTTGCGTCCCGGTCTATGCTGACACCGATAATCAGCGAATCAACCGCAGGGAGTTCACGTTCGGGCATCGGATGCTCCAGATTATAGCTTTCAATCTCTATCGCCCGGATAGCTCGCTGTGCTGTATCCACGTCTGTGCGATTGTGCATATTAGAACCCGTTTTCGCCTTCAGCTCTTTCAGTATCAGCGTAAGTTCCTCTAAACTCTTATGAGCCAATGACTCACGGAGTTCCGGGTTCTGCGGAACAGGTGAGAGATGATAACCTTTCAGCACCGACTCAATATAGAGTCCTGTACCTCCACATAATATCGGAAAAGCCCCTCTCTTCTGAATATCCTGATAGGCATCATAAAAATCCTGCTGATATTCAAAGAGATTATATTTCGTACCAGGCTCACAGATGTCAATGAGGTGATAAGGTATCTGCTTGCCATGGATGGTATAGTCAGCCAGATCCTTACCCGTACCTATATCCATGCCGCGATATACCTGCCGGCTGTCAGCACTAATGATTTCAGCGCCCTTGGCAGGGGTACCCGACAAATGTGCACCCAGGCTATTGATCCTGGCTGCAAGAGCGGCAGCAAGACTCGTCTTACCACTCGCCGTAGGTCCCAATATGGTTATCATCGAATATTTCATGCCGCAAAGTTAAATGAAATTATTGAGAAAACAAAATAAAATGAAAAGAAATTCTCACTTATAAAAACAAAAAGCCGTCCAGCATTGAAAAAATGCTGGACGGCCATATACTTAATCATTAAGAGGCAACGAATTAACCGTTGTGCTTCTTCATGATCTTGATCAACTCAACAACCTTGTGTGAGTAACCAATCTCGTTGTCATACCAAGAAACAACCTTAACGAAGTTGTCTGTCAAATAAACACCTGCGTTAGCGTCGAAGATAGATGTCAAAGCGCAACCCAAGAAGTCAGAAGAAACAACAGCATCCTCTGTGTAACCGAGTACACCCTTCAACTCACCCTCAGAAGCAGCCTTCATAGCAGCGCAGATAGCCTCCTTAGAAGCAGCCTTCTTCAAGTTAACTGTCAAGTCAACAACAGATACGTCCAAAGTAGGAACACGCATAGAGATACCTGTCAACTTACCGTTCAACTCAGGGATAACCTTACCTACAGCCTTAGCAGCACCTGTAGAAGAAGGGATGATGTTGCCAGCAGCTGCACGACCACCGCGCCAGTCCTTCATAGATGGACCGTCAACAGTCTTCTGTGTAGCAGTTGTAGAGTGAACAGTTGTCATCAAACCTGTCTCGATACCGAAGTTATCGTTCAATACCTTAGCGATAGGAGCCAAGCAGTTTGTTGTACAAGAAGCGTTAGAAACGATCTTCTGACCATTGTACTTGTCAGTGTTAACACCGCAAACGAACATATCAGCCTGGTTACCGTTAGCGTCAGCCTTAGAAGGAGCAGAAAGTACTACGTACTTAGCACCAGCCTTCAAGTGCTTCTCAGCCTTATCGTAAGCGAGGAAGAGACCTGTAGACTCAACTACGTACTCAGCACCAACCTCATCCCACTTCAAGTTCTCAGGATCACGCTCAGCAGTAACACGGATGTGGTTACCGTTAACGATCAACTCGCTCTTCTCAACGTCAGCCTCGATAGTACCGTCGAAATGACCGTGCATTGTATCATACTTCAACATGTAAGCCATGTAATCAACTGGGCACAAGTCATTGATAGCTACTACCTGTACTTCCTTTGCGTTCTCAGCCTCAACTGTAGAACGGAATACGAAACGACCGATACGGCCAAATCCGTTAATACCAATCTTAATCATTGTTCTTAATATTTAAATTAAAAGTTTAATAAAAATTACTTTTTTAACTGCTTTCGAGCGTTCATCTGATGCTGAAACATTCAAAATTTTACGCCTTAGAGCATTTTTCTTCTTTTCGAGCGCAAAGTTACTAATTTTTTTCTAACTTTGCAACCAGAATGAGTATTAAATAAGTTAAAAAAGAATAGTAGAGTTTTAATATTGGCATTATTTTCACTCATTACATGCCATACTGACAACTCCATATTGCAAAAAGCAAAGGAAAAACTCAGCATTCTATATCTTATTATATATATAAGAAAAGAGAAAAAGAAGAACTATCAAACTATAGTTATAATTAAAAAGATAAAAGTATGAGTAAATTTTTGAATGAATTCAAGGAATTCGCCATGCGTGGCAATGTGCTCGACATGGCTGTCGGTGTTATCATCGGTGGTGCCTTTGGCAAAATCGTAAGCTCTGTTGTTGATGACGTCATCATGCCTCCTATAGGATGGCTGATTGGCGGCGTGAATTTCGCTGACCTCAAATTCACCCTACCTACCGTCAATGTAGGAGGCGAGGAACTGAAGGCGGCTACCATCAACTATGGTAACTTCCTCCAGACCTGCTTCGACTTCCTCATCGTTGCCTTCTGTATCTTCATGCTCATCAAGGTGGTGAACAAGATTTCCAAGAAGAAGAAGGAAGAGGAAAAACCGGCAGAAGCACCTAAGGCTCCGGAGCCAAGCAATGAAGAAAAACTCCTCATGGAAAATACGTGATCTCCTGAAGAACCAGAAATAAGAATAAAAAAAAGTCGCCCTTTTTGAAGGCGACTTTTTTATTCTGTTTATTCCCACTCAATTGTCGAAGGTGGTTTTGAAGAGATGTCATAACATACACGGTTTACACCCTTCACCTTATTAATAATCTCATTACTTACCTTAGCCATGAAATCATAAGGAAGATGTGCCCAGTCAGCAGTCATCGCATCAGTACTGGTTACAGCACGCAAGGCAACCGGGTGCTCGTATGTACGCTCATCACCCATCACACCTACTGAACGGACAGTAGAAAGCAATACGGTACCAGCCTGCCAGATCTGATCGTAGAGAGAAACCTCGATCTCGCCATTCTGCATGTCAGCAGGAACACCGGCAGCCAGGACGCGACGAGCTTCCTCACCACTCAACTTCACCTTATACTCACGCAAGCCACGGATATAGATATCATCAGCATCCTGAAGGATACGTACCTTCTCAGGAGTGATATCGCCCAAGATACGGACAGCCAAACCAGGACCAGGGAATGGGTGACGAGTAATCAGGTGCTCTGGCATACCCATAGAGCGACCTACACGGCGAACCTCATCCTTGAACAGCCACTTCAAAGGCTCACACAACTGAAGGTTCATCTCCTTAGGAAGACCACCTACATTGTGATGACTCTTGATCACCTTACCGGTGATATTCAAACTCTCGATACGGTCTGGATAGATGGTACCCTGAGCCAACCACTTGGCACCAGTCTGCTTTTTAGCCTCAGCATTGAAAACCTCTACGAAGTCGCGGCCGATAATCTTACGCTTCTTCTCAGGATCAGTAACACCAGCCAGGTCAGCAAAGAACTTCTCTGATGCATCCACGCCGATTACATTCAAGCCCAAACACTTGTAGTCTTCCATCACGTCACGGAACTCATTCTTGCGCAACATACCATGATCTACGAAGATACAGGTAAGGTTCTTACCGATAGCCTTGTTCAGGAGAACGGCAGCCACACTGGAGTCAACACCGCCAGAAAGACCGAGGATAACCTTATCGTCGCCCAACTGTTCCTTCAACTCAGCCACAGTAGTCTCAACAAAAGAGTCAGCGCTCCAATCCTGCTTGCTACCGCAGATATCAACCACGAAGTTCTTCAAGAGCTGTGTACCCTGCAAAGAGTGGAACACCTCCGGGTGGAACTGTACTGCCCATACAGGCTGTTTGGTAGAAGCATAAGCAGCATACTTCACATTAGCAGTAGAAGCGATGCACTTGTAATCATCAGGGATAGCAGTGATGGTATCACCATGGCTCATCCAAACCTGAGAGTTCTCGATGAATCCCTTGAACAAAGGATTCTCCTTATCGAAATGCTCCAAGTTGGCACGACCATACTCACGGCTGTCAGCAGCCTCCACCTTACCGCCCTGGGCGTAAGAGAGGAACTGAGCACCGTAGCAGATGCCGAGTACAGGAATGCGGCCGATAAACTGGCTCAGATCTACCTTGAAAGCTTCCGGATCATGAACGGAATAAGGGCTACCGCTCAAGATGACACCAATGACCGATGGGTCATCCTTTGGAAACTTGTTGTAAGGCATGATCTCGCAGAAGGTATCGAGTTCACGTACACGACGGCCGATGAGCTGTGTGGTCTGTGAACCGAAATCCAAAATAATAATCTTCTGTTGCATAATATCTAATTTTAATTTACAGTTTACAATTTATAGTTTATAGTAATCTTGCTATACGGCATAGCCGCTATTAACTATAAACTAATTAACTAACGATTTCAGGAATGCTTCCGCCTCTTTCAGCGTCTCCTGCTTTCCCACATCCATCAGCTTGAGGTCGTTCTTTACATATCCCTCTATGCGCACCTTGTCGCAATGCTTCAGATAGAAGTCCATGATAGGGAACTTGTCCGGTTCCTCCTCCATCAATGGAAAGAGCGATGGGGCAACCATGTGGATGCCAGAGAAGGCATACATCTTATAATCTTTGGGATTGAGGTTAGGATAAGGGCTCTTCACCTCGCCCGTTTCTATATTCGTCCATCCCACCAGTCGCATGCTGTCATCAAAGAGCAGATAGCGCTTGGTCTTGCGTTCGCTCACCATCAGGCGGGCAGCAATCATATCCCTGCTCTCCATCTGGTAGAATTTCTTCAGATCTACATTACTCAGAATATCCACGTTGTGGATAAGAATAGGCTCTGACTGGTTGAAGAGCGGCCATGCCTTCCGGATACCTCCACCCGTTTCGAGCAGCTTTTCACTCTCATCACTGATACGGATGTCCATACCGAAGTTGTCATGTGCTCTGAGATAATCGATAATTTGTTGGGAGAAATGATGCACGTTCACTACAATGCGAGTGAAACCGGCATCCTTCAACTGAAAGATGACACGTTTGAGCAAAGGTTCTCCCCCGACACTTACCAGAGCCTTCGGAATGCGGTCGGTAAGTGGCTTAAGGCGAGTGCCCAAACCTGCTGCGAATATCATTGCTTGCATCATTGCTAAATAGCTATTTTTAAATGTGCGTGCAAATTTACTAACTTTTTGCGAGATAGCCAAATTTGCACGCTATTTTCTATTGTTTTGCAGGTAAAACCTGTTCAATATGCTGTTCACGATGACAAATATGCACTTCTACACCAAACTTCCGGTGAATATGTTCGGCAAGATGCTGCGCAGAATATACACTGCGATGCTGACCGCCTGTACATCCGAAACAGAACATCAGAGAGGTGAAACCACGCTGCATGTAGCGGTTTACATGATGGTCGGCAAGTGCATAGACATGATCCAGGAACTTCAATATCTCACCATCATCCTCCAGGAATCGGATAACAGGCTCATCCAGACCCGTCAGTTTTTTATAAGGCTCGTATCTGCCAGGGTTATGGGTACTTCTGCAGTCGAAGACATAACCTCCACCATTGCCCGACGGATCCTCTGGAATGCCCTTACGGAAAGAAAAACTATACACTCTTACCACCAGCGGTCCCTTACCATCATATTTAGAATAGGTGGCAGGTCCGTCCTGCGGATGCGCACGATAGATATTGTTGTCGGTAGTCTTATAGCCGTCTGCACGACTCAGCGCCACACTCTCTATCACCTTGAACTGTGGCAATTCGGTCAGTCTTCTCAACATATCCATCATATAAGGATAAGGGAATACCTTGTCACCCATCTTCAGAAGATCTCGCAGATTCTGGATAGCTGGCGGAATACTGTCGATGAAATGCTTCTTGCGTTCGAAATAGCCGCGGAATCCGTAGGCGCCCAAAACCTGTAAGGTACGGAAGAGCACAAAAAGACTCAACCGGTTTACAAAATGGCGCACCGATGGTACCTCGGTATAATGCTTCAATGACTGGTAGTATTCCCAAACCAGTTCTCTGCGCAGTTTGAACGGATACTTAGCAGATGCCTGCCAGAGGAATGAGGCGAGATCATAATAGAACGGTCCTTTTCTACCACCCTGAAAATCAATAAAGTATGGATTTCCCTTATCATCCAGCATGATGTTGCGCGCCTGGAAATCACGATACAGAAAACAATCCATCGGTTCTGATGTCAGATCCTTGGCAAAAAGCCGGAAGTTGGCTTCGAGTTTCAGTTCGTGAAAATCCAAATCGGTAGGCTTCAGGAAACAATACTTGAAGTAGTTGAGGTCGAAGAGTACACTGTCTACATCGAATTCTGGCTGCGGATAGCAGTTCTGCCAATCCAATCCTCTAGCACCGCGAATCTGGATATTCGGAAGTTCACGAATGGTTTTCTTAAGGAGTTCCTTCTCTTTCTGATTGTAACGTCCGCCCGCATCTCGTCCGCCCTTGATGGCATCGAAAAGCGAAGTACCGCCAAGGTCTGTCTGAAGATAGCAGAGTTCATCATCGCTCACCGCCAGAATCTGGGGAACAGGCAACTGTCTGAGCTGGAAATGCTGAGCCAGATATACAAAGGCATGATCCTCATCACGACTGGTTCCTATCACACCAATTACCGTATCACCATCATGCCCAATGATACGGAAATACTGCCGGTTACTCCCCTGCCCTGCCAATTTTATGACATCAGCCGGTTCTTCACCCGCCCATTTCTTATATAGATCAATCAGCTTTTCCATCATTATTCAGTTTACGTCGTTTCCGATCATCATCAATCTTCTGTGCGAAGTTATCTCCGATAAAGAGAAGCAATAAGATACCCAGCGTAGTAAGGAACGAGTTTGTAGTAGTCATTCCCAACTCTGCCTTTGTAATATAAATGAGTCCTCCGATAACAATCAGAAAGACCACTGCTTTTTTCCAATCAATATTGTTCATGCTATGAATTTTCTATTATGCTGCAAAATTACACAATTAAATTGAGAAAACAAAATAAAAACAAAAAAAAATCGGATGTCTCACGACAACCGATTTCCAAAAACAAACTACTTAAAAACTAATCTACTAAAACAAATCAAAAAAATATCTTTGCCATCCCTTCGGATGATACTTTCTTTTATTTACGATGCAAAGTTACAAAAAAAGATTATTCGAACCAAATAATTTTGCTATTTTTTGCATCTTTATGACTAAAAAAACAAAAAAATAGGGATAATTCGCTGAGAATCACCCCTATTTGATATTTTCGCTTTGCAAACTCGCGGTCTTACGATGTGCTTTGTTTGCTCAAATTATTCATCTAATTACATCATGCCACCCATACCAGGTGCTGCAGCTGGTGCAACTGGTGCAGGCTCTGGTTTGTCAACCAACACACACTCTGTTGTCAGGAACAAGCCTGCGATAGAAGCAGCATTCTCCAAAGCTACACGCTCTACCTTGGCAGGATCTACGATACCAGCCTGACGCATATCTTCGTAAACGTCCTTGCGGGCATTGTAACCGAAGTCACCCTCGCCCTCGCGTACCTTATTTACTACTACAGAACCCTCGCCACCGGCATTGGCAACAATCTGACGGAGAGGCTCCTCAATAGCACGCTCTACGATACGGATACCTGTTGTCTCGTCAGCGTTATCACCCTTCATATCCTTCAATGCCTCGAGAGCACGGATATAAGTAGTTCCACCACCAGCAACGATACCTTCCTCGATAGCGGCACGGGTAGCGCAGAGTGCATCGTCAACACGATCCTTCTTCTCCTTCATCTCAACCTCAGAGTTGGCACCTACATAGAGGACAGCTACACCACCGGCGAGCTTAGCCAGACGCTCCTGAAGTTTCTCCTTATCATATGAAGACTTGGTATTCTCAATTTCGTTCTTGATCTGAGCTACGCGATCCTGGATATTAGCCTTCTCGCCATGACCATTAACGATAGTTGTATTGTCCTTGTTGACGGTAACCTTGTCTGCTGAACCCAGCATATCCAAAGTTGCCTGCTCCAACTTCAAGCCCTTCTCCTCAGAGATAACAACACCGCCTGTCAATACTGCGATATCCTCCAACATGGCCTTGCGACGGTCACCGAAGCCTGGAGCCTTCACAGCACAAATCTTCAAACCGCCACGCAAACGGTTAACTACCAATGTAGTCAAAGCCTCAGAATCAACATCCTCAGCGATAACCAACAAAGGACGACCACTCTCAGCAGCAGGCTGGAGAATTGGCAAGAACTCCTTCAAGTTAGAAATCTTCTTATCATAAAGAAGGATGTATGGGTTATCCATTACACACTCCATCTTGTCTGCATCTGTCATGAAGTAACCGCTCAAATAACCACGGTCAAACTGCATACCCTCAACAACACCGATGTTGGTATCACGGCTCTTGCTCTCCTCGATAGTGATGACACCATCCTTAGAAACCTTGCGCATTGCGTCAGCCAAGAGCTTACCAATCTCAGCATCATTGTTGGCAGAAACAGTAGCCACCTGCTCAATCTTATCATAGTTGTCGTCTACCTGTTCAGCATGTTCCTTGATGAAGGCAACAACAGCAGCTACAGCCTTGTCGATACCACGCTTCAAGTCCATTGGGTTTGCACCTGCAGTAACGTTCTTCAAGCCCTCTGTTACGATAGCCTGAGTCAGGATAGTAGCAGTTGTTGTACCATCACCGGCATCATCACCAGTCTTGCTGGCAACGCTCTTAACAAGCTGAGCACCAGTATTTTCGAATTTATTCTCTAACTCTACTTCCTTAGCTACGGTAACACCATCTTTAGTAATCTGAGGAGCACCAAACTTCTTTTCGATTACCACGTTGCGGCCCTTAGGACCGAGAGTTACCTTTACTGCATTTGCCAACTGATCAACACCCTTCTTCAAGAGGTCGCGGGCATCCATATTATATTTAATATCTTTAGCCATAATCTATTCTTTCTAATAATGTTTAAATAAATATCTGCAAAAAGTTTTTTATCTTTTTACTTTTTTTACCTTTAAGAATTACTCTTCTACTACAGCGAGTACATCGCTCTGACGCATCATGATATATTTAGTACCATCGAATTCGAGTTCTGTGCCAGCGTACTTACCATAGAGTACGGTATCACCTTCTTTGAGAATCATCTCTTCGTCTTTCGTACCCTTACCTGTAGCAACGACCTTACCACGCTGTGGTTTCTCTTTTGCTGTATCAGGGATAATAATTCCACCTACTTTTTCTTCAGCTGGTGCAGGAAGTACCAGCACTCTGTCTGCTAATGGTTTAATGTTCATGATTCTATAATATTTTAATTGTTATACATTTATTTTGCCAACAGGTATTGCTACCCGTCACCCCGCCAGTATACGAAAAACGTGCCAAAGCATCCATACTGACACTTTGACACGTTTAAATACTGACATTATATCACAAAAACTTGTGTTTTATTTCATTTTCCATTGATAATCGAATCTTTCAATATCCTCCTCAACCAGTGGATTACCATTCTGAACTTCGATGAAAGTCAGCTGTGTAATCGCCTTGATGGCATGATAATGCTCCAGAGGAATCACCACGGTATCACCAGCCTTCACATGTTTCTCCTCACCATCAAGTACAAAGATGCCCTCACCTTCTACGAATGTCCACACCTCTGAACGATGGTGATGAAGCTGATAACTGATATTCTTACCTGGCTTCAAGGTAATACTCTTGGTTAGCGAATGATTGCCGTCAGCATACTCAGAATCGTCAATCACCCGATAAGTACCCCACCTTCTTTCCTCATACATCGGACGCGGAGTAAGATGTTCTACCGCCTTCTTGATGTCCTCGGAATATTTCTTTGCACAGACGAAGATGCCATCAGGACTCGCTGCAACAACAGCATCCTTCAAGCCATCCACATACAGAGGCAACTGGAGTTCGTTGATGACATGCGTATTCTCGCAATGACTTCCCATCACCGCATTACCGATGCTGGCATGATGCAGCTCATCAGTGAGTGTATTCCAGGTACCCAGGTCCTTCCATTCACCATTAAACGGTACTACCGCTACCGATTCAGCCTTCTCCGCCACCTCGTAGTCGAAAGAGATTTTTGGAAATTCGCTATATCTTGCACGAGTATCTTCAAAGTTCTCACTCTGCATATACTTACGTACAATCTGCATCATATAGCCCAAACGGAAAGCGAAGACACCACCATTCCAGTAAGCACCCTCCTCCAGGAGTTTCTCTGCTGTAGGCACATCCGGTTTCTCGGTAAATCTCTTCACTATCTGATACTTCTCTCCTTCAGCAAAAGGAACCACATAACCATATTTTGCACTTGGATAAGTAGGTTTGATACCCATCAGCACGAGGTCGGCGACGTTTTTCTCCACACACTCCACCATACGGGCTATGGTATGGAAATATTCCAACTCGGTATAAGGATCACAAGGCATAATAACCACAACCTCATCATCCTCACATTTCTTCTTCAGTTTCAGATAACTTGCAGCTAAAGCGATAGCAGGGAAAGTATCACGCCTCTCCGGTTCGGTAACCACAGAAACCCGCTCTCCCAGCTGGTTCTGGATGATATCCAGCTGACTGGCATTTGTAGCAAGCGTAATATCGTTGGTCAGATTTGCTTCCTGAGCCTGACGTACCACGCGCTGAACCATACTTTCCATCTCCCCATTCTCCTTTTCGAGCAATGGCAAGAACTGTTTGCTTCTAGCATTATTGCTAAGTGGCCAGAGCCTTTTACCCGAGCCACCCGATAATAAAATTAATTGCATATTATTACTATCTAAATCGTTTATTGTTCATACTTAAGATTTCACAAATTAACAGTGAGAGACTGCATCACATCAGGAGTTTACTCCCAGTACCAACAGGTCTCAAAGAAGAATCATCCGTGATAATCCGGCTGCAAAAGTACGTTTTTCTTTTGAGACCACCAAGCAATTTCTAAAAAAACTACCTATTCATATAAAAATACCTAGATATGCGCAAGAAAGTAAAAAGGAAGAAAAACCATCATTTAAACAGATTAAAAACAAGAAAAGCTGGTTCAAGTTGGTTCAAGTTGGTCTATTTCGATATTTTTTTGCTGATTTATTTCCGATTTTCAACTATTATTATTATCTTTGCGACCAAATATCATTTAAGCATACCTCAAATAACTTAAAAAGATATATTAATAACTAGGAGTATAAAAAACATAAGCAAATGACGAACAAGCATTATAAAGGAAATGAAATAATAAGGAGACTGGTGATAGGTGCCGATTTCGTTATTCTCAACATCGTACTGTTGTTCTATACCCAATATGGTCAAGAACTCATACCTGCGTATTTCGACAAAGCAACAAAGATTACCTTTTTTGTTGCCAATGCTGCCTTGTTCCTAGGCGAATACTTCTATTCCACCATCATTCATGTCAGAAAGATCGGGTTCCTGCAGGTTACAAAGCGTACTTTATATCTGGCTGCAGCAACAACATTCTGTTTCTTTACCTTCTCAAGACTACTCGGTCACGGGGGAAAGATGTTCTCCTTCAGCATTATCTTCGGCATAACATTCTATCTGTCTCTCATCATAAGCCGACTCTGCGAGCTCAAATTACTAAAGTATTTCCGCTCTAAGGGCCGCAACTCACGCACCGTCGTCTTTGTAGGTAACGATCCTGCCGTGAGCGAGATGTACAAGACGATGACAGAAGATTCCTCGGCAGGTTATATCGTAAAAGGATATTATGCAGATGAAGACATCACTGATAATCCGGAAGGGTTGAAAAGAATAGGAAACATGAAACAGCTCAAAGAGATTATCTCTTCTACCATGAATGATACCATCAATGGTGAACCTTCCAGTATTGACGAGGTTTTCTGCTGCCTGTCGCATAAAGATCCTGAAATCATCAATATCATGCACTTCTGTGATAAGAATGTGATACACTTCTACTACCTGCCACGTGTGTTTGGTGAGTACAAATTGCATCTTGATGCCCAGAATTTTATGGGAAGGACGGTATATTCAAACCGCATAGAACCCCTAACAAGCATGTCAAACCGCATTATCAAGCGTAGCTTCGACATCGTGGTGAGCGGGCTTGCATGTTTGTGCGTTCTACCATTCATTCCATTCATAGCTCTCATCATCAAGATTCAGAGTCCTGGTCCAATTTTCTTCAAGCAGGCAAGAACGGGTCTGAATGGTGATACCTTCTACTGTCTTAAATTCCGTTCCATGCATGTGAACAAGGATGCAGACAAGGCACAGGCAACAAAGAACGACCCACGTAAATTTGCTTTCGGCAACTTTATGAGAAAGACGAATATAGATGAGTTTCCTCAATTCTTCAATGTTCTTAAGGGAGACATGAGTATTGTGGGTCCGCGCCCTCACATGCTGCATCATACAGAGGTGTATGGAAGCCTGATAGATAAGTATATGGTTCGCCACTTCTCCAAGCCGGGTATCACAGGTTGGGCTCAGGTTACCGGGTTCCGTGGTGAGACCAAGGAGCTCTGGCAGATGGAGGAACGTATCCGCCGCGATATCTGGTATATAGAGAACTGGTCGTTCTGGCTTGATATCAAGATTATCTTCATGACAGCCAAGAGCATTATCTGCCCTGACAAGAATGCTTATTAGGAGTCTATAAAAAGAGGATGTGCCATAAGATTGGAAAATAGTTGGCGCACAACAGTTGGACACCGCATGCACATCAGCTGTTGTGCATGCGCATATCAGCTGTTATGCAAGCGCACAACAGCTGTTGTGCGACCGGAGATACTAACTGTCTCAACAACATATTCTATCTCTTCCAACAACATATACTAGATATACTAGCTCTTTCAACAACATATACTAGCTCTTCCAACAACATATCCTAGCTTTTCCAACAACATAACCTAGCTCTTCCAACAACATAACCTAGCTCTTCCAGCAACAAGAAGAGGGTGTATCATTAACTTATGACACACCCTCTTTTTAGGTATTCTCTTTACTTATTACTTAGATTACTTAGACGGAAGCCTGTTGAGCCAACAGGTAAGGTCATTCAACATTTGGTCGTGATACGGGAAGCCATGAGCGGCATCGCGGAACCCCCATCCATGTCCGGCAGTCGGATAGATGTGCATGGTACACTCGTTGCCAGCCTTGCTCATGGCAGAATAATAGGCTACGCCATTGGTTACAGGAGGAACAACCTTATCATCAAAAGACATCAGTATGATGGCACGAGGGGTAATACCCGGACGCACAGCCTTATCATTAGACCACTCTTCTACCAGTTTCTTATTGGTATTACGCTCTTCACCCAAGAAATTCACACATGATCCCTTATGAGAGATACGCTCATCCATTGAAATCACCGGATAGAAAAGAATCGAGAAATCAGGTCGCACAGCCGCCTCAGCATGAGTACTGACGGAAGAAGCTAAATGTCCACCGGCAGAAAAGCCCATGATACCAACATCTTCCTTATTTATTCTCCATACTGCAGAACTGTCACGGACGGTACGCATCGCCTGATAAGCATCACTCAACGGAATATTACGATTTCCCTTAGGCATACGGTATTTCAAGACAAAGAAAGCGATACCCTGTTTGTTGAAATATTCTGCCCACTGATGTCCCTCATGGTCCATTGCAAGATGAGAATACCCACCTCCAGGACAATCTACTACAGCTCTTCCTGAAGGATTCTTAGGAAGATAACAGGTAAGTTCACTCTGTCCGTCGCTACTGTTCTTCAATACGAACTTGCGAGCTGTGGATTGAGCTGATGCTGTAATTGCTGTCAGCATCAGAAGAAAAAAAATCATTGTCTTTTTCATTTTTCTTTTTTGTTATGTTGTTTATATCTTTATTCTGTTTTGCTAAGATAATGCAAAGATAGGCATTTTTTCGTTAACCCTATGTTATTTTTTCTTCTTTTTTTGGTGTTTTTGTTCCAATCGCTTTGATTATTGGTTCTTTTTTGCTATATTTGCAGAAAAATTGCTGTAAACGGCAATCAGAGAAAACATCTCTCTTCTGCCGCCGGCATTTATTTAGGAGTCTCACTTATAAAATATTGACATAGAATAATGAAGGATTTTTTCAAGAACGTGGCAGCCACTATCGTAGGACTGTTTGCCTTCGGGCTGATCATGACCATTCTGGGATTCATCTGTATCATCGGAATGGTGGCATCGAGCAACAGTAAACCGGCACTGAAAGACAATGCGGTGATGGTAATGAAACTACAAGGACAGATTGAAGACCGTACTGAAGACAACTGGCTCGGCGAACTGACAGGCGAGCAGTTTAACAACCTAGGCATGAACAGGATTCTCTCTTCTATCCGCAAGGCAAAGAATGAGGATAAAGTGAAGGGCATCTATCTGGAAACAGGTATCTTGGAGACAGATTATGCCACTTTGCAGGAAATCAGAAATGCACTTGCCGATTTCAAGAAGAGCGGCAAATGGATTATCGCATATGGTGATGCTCTCTCACAGGGTGGATATTATCTGGCTTCGGTTGCCAACAAGGTATATGTAAACCCAGAAGGCAATGTGGACTGGCATGGTATTGCATCGCAGCCACAATATATCAAAGATGTAGCAGCCAAGTTTGGCATTCACTTTACGGTAGTGAAGGTAGGCAAATACAAAAGCTATACTGAAACATACACCGAAGACAAAATGTCGGATGCCAACAGAGAGCAGGTTTCACGCTATATCAGTGGACTCTGGCTACAGATGTTGGGAGATGTGAGCAAAAGCAGAAACATCAGCAAGGATTCACTGAACCGCTATGCTGACGGGCTGATGGTGTTTGATGATACCAAACTGCTGAAATCTCGAAAGATGGTAGATGGATTCTGCTATTATGATGAAATCAGAGACGTGGTAAAGAAACAGTTAGGACTGAAGGCAGACGAGACCATCAATCAGGTTGACTATAACGACGTAGATATGACTATAGACGACTCGAATCTGATGGGCGAAGAGATTGCCGTATACTACTGTCAGGGGTCCATTGTCAGGATGGAGACTCCTAGCATCTATGATTCTGAGCAACAGATAGTAAGTACAAAGGTCATCAAGGACCTTCAGGAACTTGCAGATAACAGTCAGGTAAAGGCCGTAGTTCTGCGTATCAATTCGGGCGGTGGCGATGCCTATGCTTCGGAACAGATCTGGAGAGCAGTTAAAGAATTAAATAAAAAGAAGCCGGTAGTGGTTTCGATGGGTGGTATGGCAGCATCGGGTGCTTATTATATGAGTATGGGTGCCCAATATATCATGGCACAACCTACAACATTGACCGGCAGCATCGGTATCTTTGGAGCCCTGCCAGATTTCAGTGACCTGATGACAAAGAAGTTAGGCTTCAAGTATGATGAAGTGAAGACCAACCGCAACAGCACCTATGCCTCTGCAGGCATGTCACGCCCATGGAGTGCAGAAGAGATTGCCACCATGCAAAACTATGTAAACCGTGGATATAGCCTCTTCCGCAATCGTGTGGCTGAGGGCAGAAAAATGAGCACCGAACAGGTTGAGAAGATTGCTCAAGGAAGAGTATGGCTGGGTACAGACGCCAAGAAGATCAAGTTAATTGATGGATTCGGCGGCTTGAGCGACGCCATCGACAAGGCTGCAGAATTGGCTCATCTCAGCAGTTATCAGGCGGTAGAATATCCGGCATTGGCTGGATGGATGGAACAGTTGCTGGATATGGCGGGCGGAAACAAGGGAACATATCTCGACGAACAGTTGCGTCTGGCATTGGGTGATCTCTACCAGCCATTCATCATGATACGCAATATGAAGGAGAAAGAGCCTATACAGGCTGCACTTCCTTACGTACTGAACATACAATAACATTTATAATAAGGTATGCGTACATTAATATATAAACATACCGAATTAAGAGAAAGGAAACAGACATGAGAACAGAAGGCGATCTTATCAAGATCAACGACTGGCTGCTACCACTGAGTTGGATTTATGGCGGCATGGTCAGATTTCGCAATTGGCTCTTCGATATCGGACTGAAAAAGAGTCAGTCATTCTCAATCCCGATCATTTCTGTGGGTAACATCACGGTGGGCGGATCGGGCAAGACTCCCCATGTGGAGTATCTGATACGCTTGTTGCACGACAAGGTAAAGATAGCTGTGCTATCACGTGGTTACAAAAGAAAGACCAGTGGCTATGTGCTGGCAGATAAAGATACGACAATGTCAGAGATTGGCGATGAACCCTTCCAGATGCACAGCAAGTTTGACGATATCTATGTAGCCGTAGACGCTAAGCGTGTGAGAGGAATCGAAAAGTTGCAGAATGAAGAACCGACCAAGGATGTAGATGTAGTATTACTGGATGATGCCTTTCAGCATCGCTATGTGAAGCCAGGTATCAACATTCTGCTGGTAGATTACCACCGTCTGATCATCTATGACAAGATGTTGCCAGCAGGAAGACTGAGAGAACCTCTAAGCGGTAAGAACCGTGCAGACATTGTGATTATCACTAAATGTCCAAAGGACCTGAAACCAATGGAATTTCGAGTACTCACCAAGGCTATGGACCTTTACCCTTTCCAGAAGCTCTACTTCACCTGCATCAACTATGATACGCCAAAGGGAGTTTTCGAAGACCAGCAGATAGCCAAGGAGGAGTTGAAAAACTACCATGCTCTGCTGGTTACTGGTATCGCATCGCCTAAGCAGATGGAACACGACCTGAAGCCAATGGTCAAGAGTATGCAGTCGCTGAGTTTCGGTGATCACCATCGCTTCAAGAATAAAGACATCACACGCATCAACGAGGCGTTTGAACAGATGCCAGAACCCCGTCTGATTATCACGACAGAGAAAGATGCCGTGAGACTAAAAGAGACTGAGGGACTCTATGAAATAGTTAAGAAAAGCATATACGAACTGCCTATCAAGGTTAGTTTCATGCTGGAACAAGAAGATAATTTTAACGACAAAATCATTAGCTATGTACGAAAAAATTCAAGAAACAGCATCCTGGCTAAAAGAAAGGATGACAACAAGTCCGAAGACAGCTATCATACTGGGAACCGGTCTCGGACAATTAGCTTCAGAAATAACTGACAGTTATGAATTTCCATATAGTGAAATACCAAACTTCCCAGTATCTACCGTTCAAGGTCATGCAGGCAAACTGATTTTCGGTAAGTTAGGAGGTAAAGATATCATGGCTATGGAAGGAAGATTCCATTACTATGAAGGATATGACATGAAGGCTGTAACCTTCCCAGAACGTGTGATGTACGAGTTGGGCATTGAAACCCTCTTTGTAAGCAACGCTTCGGGCGGTATGAATCCGGAATTCCAGATTGGAGACCTGATGATTATCGATGATCACATCAACTTCTTCCCAGAACATCCATTGCGCGGAAAGAACTTCCCTACCGGTCCACGTTTCCCGGATATGCACGAAGCATACGACAAGAAACTCCGCGACCTTGCCGACGATATCGCTAAGGAGAAGGGAATTGATGCAAAGCATGGTGTATATGTTGGCGTTCAGGGACCTACCTTCGAGACACCGGCAGAGTATCGCATGTATCGTGTATTGGGTGGTGACGCTGTAGGTATGAGTACTGTACCTGAAGTGATTGTTGCCCGCCATTGCGGAATCAAGGTTTTCGGCATCAGCATCATCACCGATCTTGGCGGTTTCGATGTACCTGTAGAAGTCAGTCATGAGGAAGTGCAGATTGCAGCCAATGCCGCACAGCCTAAGATGACAGAGATTATGCGAGAAATCATCCGCAGATCTTAAGTATAAATTATAAACTATTATTTATTTTGGATATCTCAAAGTTGGGTGAATTCGGTCTTATAAACCATCTCACCAAAGGTTATGAAAAGAAAAACGAGTCTACAGTTTATGGTGTAGGCGACGATTGTGCCGTGATGCATTATCCAGACAAGGAGGTGCTCATGACCACAGATATGCTGATGGAGGGCGTACATTTCGACCTTACCTATATTGACATGGTTCACTTGGGTTACAAGAGTGCAATGGTAAACATCAGTGATATCTTTGCTATGAACGGAACCCCACGTCAGATGGTAGTAAGCATAGCATTGAGTAAACGATTCAAAGTAGAAGACATTGATGAATTCTATAAGGGTCTTCGAATGGCATGCGACAAATGGGGAGTAGATATCGTGGGAGGTGATACTACCTCTTCTCTCACCGGTTTAGCCATCAGTATTACTTGTATCGGAGAAGCAGCAAAAGAAGAAATCGTATACCGCAACGGAGCCAAGGAAACAGACCTGATCTGTGTGTCGGGCGACTTGGGCGGTGCCTATATGGGACTTCAACTGCTAGAACGCGAAAAGGCTGTATACTACGGACAGATAGAAGATATCCGAAAGAAGATGGCTGAGGCTAAAGCAAATGGTGATAACGAGAAACTGGCTCTTCTGAACAGAGACTTAGAGAATATGCGCAACTTCCAGCCAGATTTCGCCGGCAAGGAATATCTCTTGGAAAGACAACTGCAGCCTGAGGCACGCGGAGATGTGATAGCACAACTGCGTGAGGCAGGTATCCGTCCTACCGCCATGATGGATGTGAGCGATGGTCTGAGCAGTGAATTGATGCATATCTGCGAACAGAGTCATTGCGGATGCAGAGTATATGAGAAGAACATACCTATCGACTACCAGACAGCCGTGCAGGCAGAAGAATTCAATATGAACCTTACCACCTGTGCTATGAATGGTGGCGAAGATTATGAACTTCTCTTTACCGTACCTATCGGTGACCACGAGAAGATTGAGACTATGGAGGGTGTAAGGCAGATTGGCTACATCACCAAAGAAAATCTGGGCAAGTTCCTCATTACCAGAGACGGACAGGAATTTGAACTGAAAGCACAAGGTTGGAATCCGCTGAAAGATTAATTTCAAGCAAGGGGATATTTAGTTAATAAACATTAAGCAAGAGAAAATATTTCGTTTTCTCTTGCTCAATTAAAATATTTATTGTACCTTTGCAACCGCAAAAAGCAAGATGGTGCCATAGCTCAGTTGGTAGAGCAAAGGACTGAAAATCCTTGTGTCCCCGGTTCGATTCCTGGTGGTACCACTCCTCCTTTCATAAAAGGCGGTTACTAACTGTGGTTAGGGCCGTCTTTTTTTTATATCCACACCTTAAGGTAACAGATATTACAAACAAGACAAAGTATAGAATTTATTAAACAAACTAAACTTAAAAAGCTTATGAAGAAGATTTTAATAGCTTTATTGGTCTGTTTCTCATTTGTTACAGCCAATGCAAAAGATTACAGTAAGTATTATCAGAACTTACCAGTTCAGATGCAGCAACCAACATTGCCTAGCATCCCAGACAATCATGTCAGTATCTTAGAATGTGGCGGTAATGGTGACGGACTCACCATGAATACCCAGGCATTTGCCAAAGCCATCAGCAAACTGAACAAGATGGGCGGCGGTCATCTTAATGTGCCTGCAGGTATCTACCTCACCGGTCTCATCTCACTGAAGGACAATATTGACCTGCATCTGGAAAAGAATGCCATCATCGTTCTTTCAGAAGACAAGAATGATCACTTCAAGATAGACGAGACTACGGGAAAGAA
Source organism: Segatella copri (assembly GCF_015074785.1). Lineage (NCBI taxonomy): Bacteria > Pseudomonadati > Bacteroidota > Bacteroidia > Bacteroidales > Prevotellaceae > Segatella > Segatella copri. The sequence goes on along the minus strand of NZ_CP042464.1, from coordinate 216,662 downwards.
AGAAAACCGTGCAACTCCTGCCATCAATGCCAGCAAGAGAAAGAACATCTCTATCACAGGCGAGGGCACCATTGACGGAAACGGAGAATGGTGGAGACCGGTAAAGCGGAGCAAGGTTAGTGACGTAGAATGGAAAGAATTCCAGGCTATGGGCGGAACACTGAATGAGAAGGGTGACATCTGGTATCCATTCAATCTGAAACATCAACCTAACGTGGCAGAGAATATGGATACACAGGAGAAAACCCGAACACACATGATAAGATTCACCAGTTGCGAGAATGTACTCGTACAGGGTGTTACACTTCTGAACAGCCCTAAGTTTCACATCATCCCTACCCGATGCAAGAATGTGATTATCGACGGAATCACCGTAAAATGTCCTTGGAATGCCCAGAACGGTGATGCGATTGACATCTCAAGCTGTAAGGATGTACTCATCGTAAACAATGTGATTGATGCCGGTGATGATGGTATCTGCATGAAGGGTGGCGCAGGCGCAGCAGGTGTGGCAGCAGGTCCTTGTGAAAACATTAATATCCAGGACAACACCGTATACCATGCCCATGGAGGTTTTGTTATCGGCAGCGAGTTCTCTGGCGGCATGAAGAATATTGTTGTTCGCAACAATACTTTCCAGGGAACAGATACCGGTTTACGCTTTAAAAGTGCAGTGAAGAGAGGTGGAACATCAGAGAACATCTATATCGACCATATCTACATGACCGATATCAAGGATGCAGCCATCACCTTTGAGACCACTTATTTTGACAACCATGTAGGTGCCCAGAAGCAGACAACTCCCGTAAAACAGGAATTTCTGCCAAACTTTCAGGACATCCACATGAGCAACATCTACGTACGAGGTTGCGAAACAGGTATTGAAGCACATGGTGCAGAAGGTATGGTACACGATATCACCATCAAGAACTCCAATATCTTCTACACCAAGGAAGCCAAGAATATCGATGCTGCCTGCAAAATTCTGTTGGAAAACGTACGTTTTGAAAGTTTCGCAAAGTAAATTTTCTACTCAACATTCAAGAACTCTACTTGACAACAGTAAGCGTATGATCGCAAACCGTGAAATGAATATCAAGACCCTCATAAGGCATTCCATAGACCTTATGAGGGTCTTTCTGGTAATGCGGACGGGGATCTTGGGCAAGTACTTCTTTCAATATTTCAATCTTTTCTGCATTCAATCCCTGCAGACGCAGATGTCTGTCTACATCTTCAGAAATCTCTACATCAAGTTTCTGCCATTTGCGGTCATCAACAAAACCGCTCCTTGCCCCAGGATGAGAATCGGCATAAACAACATAAGGCTTGATGTCAAATATCGGTGTTTTGTCCATAAGATCAGCTCCCTTAACATGAATGACAGGACCATGAGGAGTCTCCCATTCGATATGAGAAATTTTTACCGATGAAAGACCTATATTATTGGGGCGGAAAGGACTTCGAGTGGCAAAGACACCCACTTTCTCATTGCCTCCCAACACAGGAGGACGAACAACCGGACTGTGCGCTTTGTGCCTATTGGCAGAAAATTCCCAAATCAGCCAAAGATAATCAAAGCCCTCCATGCCACGCAGCGCATCAGGGTTACGAAATTCGGGTTCAAAAACAATCTGTCCTTCCAGTTCTGCTACCAATCCAGCCTGTTTGGGGATACCAAACTTGCTACTGAAGGGAGAACGAAAATATGCTATTGGTTTTATCTCCATATTTACTAATTATTACACCTTAATTATATATAAGACGAAAAAAGGCATGAATTATTTTGCCGTATGCACAAAATAATGTACCTTTGCAGACAGAACAAAAAACAAAAAGAAATGAAAATACAAAGACCATCGTATGAAATCTGGTTACAGAAACCAGGTGAGCTCGGTATCTACCAGCAGATAGAACGAGCAGGAAGAGTATGCTATAAAAGTGAGAATAATACCACTGTGAATTCTGCCAAACCTTTCGTGGATCGGATGGTGCAGAGTGAACACTTTGCCATGCTGGAACATGGAACCGTGTATCTGGTATGCAAACATGGAGAGTTGCCGCTTTATACCCACAACAAGTTCTCACGTCTGAAAACTTTAGACGGCAAAGACTATATTACAACCAATCTCCGAGTATTGGCAGAAAACAAGGCGATGGATGATTTGAAATACCTCAGCAACTATGAAGAAGGTAAGCACGAACTCCGTATTACCGTTCATTTTACTACTCAGATTTCCATAACCCGAGAATATAACCGTCATCGTGCCAACTCTATGGCAGAGCAGAGTACCCGATACTGCAACTATTCGAAGAATAAGTTTGATAACGAGATTACCATCAACCTGCCTACATGGGTAGAAGCAGAAGGCTTCGATGGTTCACAAGATCCCAGCGACTACCGAATAGAAGATATGTGTGCTGACATTGCAGAAGGAAGAACAGCTGAATGGAGTAAACTCACTACTTGGATATTCGCCAATCAGGCTGCCGAATATGCCTACATGAAACTGATAGAGGCAGGTTGCAAACCACAGGAAGCACGAGCCATCCTACCATTGGACTGCAACACAGAACTGGTTCATACCGCTTTCGTGAGTGACTGGAAACATTTCTTCGACCTTCGCGCATTAGGTACTACCGGTGCACCACATCCTGATGCCAAGATTTTAGCCTTGCCACTGATGGAAGAGTTTAAGCAGAAAGGTTACCTATAAGGTTTAAAAAATATTAAAGCACCCTTTCAAAATACAGATTTTCTATTCTTTTGACATAACGAATAGATATATTTTGTATTTTTGCAGTGTGTTTTTCATAGTATTAGATTTAAGGTTATCAAGATTGGGGCTACGGCGGTAGCCCTTTTTTATTGTCTTTTTCAGCCTTACCTCTCTATTTTTTGCCGATTTTGCCACTTATTAGCCCCCAAAACGCATTTTTTTGAAGAAAAACAAAAAAAAGTTGGCAAAAAATTTGGTGGAACCAGAAATTAGTAGTACCTTTGCAACCGCTTAAGAAAACCAAGCTATAGTCATCCAGACTAAAACAATGGAGAGATGGTAGAGTGGTCGATTACAACGGTCTTGAAAACCGTCGTACCGAGAGGTACCGGGGGTTCGAATCCCTCTCTCTCCGCAAGAGCCTTCTGAAAGAAATTTCAGAAGGCTTTTTTTATTTCCGTATTTGTATATTTTCTTCATATTCATTCACTATCCATGACAAGAAGACTTCAAATGCAAAATTATGCTATATTATTTGGTCATATCAAAGAAAACATGTAACTTTGCTAAAAAGTAAGCTATATGCAAGAAAAAACATGACAATGATAGATCGCTGTTACATAGAAATCACTAATACATGTAATCTCAACTGCCACTTCTGTCCAAAACATACAAGGAAGAAAAGACAGTTGAGTGCTGAGGAATTCGACCTGCTCACCGACAAGATACGCGGGAAGGTCTGTTTCCTATATTTCCACATTATGGGCGAACCCCTACTACACCCTCTTCTACCCGAGTTTATCAATATGGCAAGAGAGAAAGGTTTCAAAACCGTACTTACATCCAACGGCACTCTGCTACCCAAAGCTATGGATCTCCTTGACACACTTCCCCACAAAATACAGCTCTCGCTCCACTCACACGAGAGTAATGCCAAGGGAGAGCTTGCCAGTTACATGAACGAGGTGATGACTTTTTCAACCCAAGCAGCAGAGAAAGGAACCTGCATAGTTCTCAGACTTTGGAACCAAGGAGGAAAAGACCGGGAAAATGAAGAAGTAATGGAGCACATCGAAAAATTTGTTCCCAAACCCTGGAAAGAACGACCTGACGGTTACAGACTTGCCAATAATCTCTATCTGGAGTTTGACAGGAAATTCGAATGGCCCAACTTTGATAACCATATCGAAGAAAAGGAAATGATAAAAGGAAATCAGAAATCAGGTATCAGAGAAGAAAAAAGAGAAGTTTTCTGTAAAGCCCTACTCAAACAGATAGGCGTATTGGCAGACGGAACATTGGTACCCTGCTGTTTGGACCACAACGGAGATGTTGCACTTGGGAACCTGCTTGAACAATCGTTGGAAGAAATTCTGGCTTCACCCCGTGCCCAAGCCATGATAGAAGGTTTCAAGCACCATCAAGCCACAGAACATCTCTGTGAGACCTGTGAATCAGCCCTGGTAAGAAACAGTTTTAGAGGAAAAGCAAGAAGTTAATAGGAATTATGAAATATTATACAGCAATGACAATAGCCGGCTCTGACAGTTGCGGAGGAGCCGGCGTACAAGCTGACATCAAGACAATGTCAGCACTAGGCGTATATGCCGCATCGGCCATTACAGCCATTACCGTACAGAACACCCTGGGAGTTTATGCCATCCAAGACATCAACCCCGAAATAGTAAAGGGCCAGATAGAAGCTGTGATGAACGACATCCACCCAGATGCCATCAAAGTAGGTATGGTTAACAACCGTTCCACGATCCAGGCTATTGCTGAAGCCCTGAAAAGATACCAAGGGGAATACCAGCATCTCATCATTGACCCCGTGATGGTTTCCACCAGTGGTTGCAGACTCATGCAGGAGGACGCTCTCAGCATTTTCATACAGGAGTTATTACCACTAGCTACCCTGCTAACACCTAACATCCCGGAAGCAGAGATACTGGCAGGAATGAAGATACAGAATAAGGAAGACATCCAGAACGCAGCTTTAGCCATCAGTAAGTTAGGCTGTAAATATGTACTCATCAAAGGCGGCCATTTCCAGGGAGCAGAAAAGATTGATTACCTCTTCGAAGACGGAAAGCCTATTACCAGTTATCGAGGCATTAGCGTAAACACCCGCAATACCCATGGTACAGGTTGTACCCTATCCTCAGCCATCACTTCTTATCTGGCAAGAGAAATGGATATGAATACAGCTATCACCATGGCAAAGACCTATCTTTCAGGCGCAATTCTGGCAGGAAAAGATGTGCAGATAGGAAAAGGTCACGGTCCGGTGAATCATTTCTATGAACCCAACGCACTGTTTATCAAATAACAGCCAACACCTTTATATAAAGAAATAAAATCACAACGAATATGAAATGGATAGTAATCACTCTGCCCGATTTTATAGAGAATGAATCAACCTATATCAACCAACTCTTTAAAGCAGGTATAGACCTGCTACATCTGCGCAAACCAGAATCAAATATAGAGGAATGTAAGCGACTGATACAGGAAATCGACAAGAAATGGCATAAAAAGATCGTAGTACACGATCACTTCGAACTTTGCCAGGAATTTCATCTTCATGGTATTCACCTTAACAGAAGAAACCACGAGATTCCAGAAGGCTTTCAAGGAAGCATCTCACAATCCTGCCATAGTTTTAAGGAAGTAGAACAAGCTCTCCAGACTATATCACCCAAGAACAAAGACGAAAAGAGCGCGATTTTCAAACCTGCCTGCCATTATGTTTTCCTCAGTCCAATCTTTGACAGCATTTCAAAGAAAGGCTACAAGCATTCCTTCTCTAACAAAGACTTAGAGGAAGCAGGCATCAATGGAATCATCAATGAGCGAGTAGTTGCATTAGGAGGTGTCACCCCTGAATATATTCCACAATTGAGAGCATGGAACTTTGGCGGAGCTGCTTTTTTAGGCGACATCTGGAACAGAAGAACTGATGCAAAATGGACGGAATATCTTGCCGTAATTAAGCAGAAACTTGCCCCCGGAAATGCCCAGAATACGCTTAACAGTTCAAATATTTGGTAGAGGGAAATACACTACTTTCTAATAAGACAGGCCGAATCTCAACAATAAAAATAAAAAAATGCTTTTTTATTTTGTATTGTCTTCGATTTGCACTACCTTTGCACCCATGATATATCCAGATAATTTTGAAAATAAGATAGGATTCAATGAAATCCGCAAGATGCTGCGCGAAAGATGCCTCTCTCCACTCGGAAAGGAACAGGTAGACAAGATGGCATTCAGCAGCGATGCAGAACAAGTTAACGAATGGCTCATGCAGGTGCGTGAGTTCCGCAGACTGATGGAGGAAGTAGAGGACTTTCCCCTACAATATTTCTATGATGTAAGGGAGAGCATCCTCCGTATCCGTGTAGAAAACAGTCACCTGGAGGAGGACGAGCTGTTTGACTTGCGACGCTCACTATCTACCATAGCAGATATGGTAAAAATATTGAATCACAGCGATGACGATAACGAGCCGGAAGACGGATGGAAAAGAGAGAAAAAGTATCCCTACCCAGCCCTACATCGCCTTTCACAGGATGTAGTTACTTTTCCACAACTGATTCAGCGCATCGACCAGATACTTGACAAATTCGGCAAGATAAGAGATAATGCAACCCCTGAACTTCTTCAGATTCGCAGAGAACTGGCAAAGACAGAGGGCAGCATCTCACGTACCTTATATAGTATATTGCGCTCGGCACAAAGTGAAGGCATCGTAGAAAAAGATGTTACCCCTACCCTGCGTGATGGCAGACTGGTTATTCCCGTCATCCCTACTCTTAAGCGTAAAATCAAAGGTATCGTACACGATGAGAGTGCCACAGGTAAAACAGTCTTTATAGAACCTACCGAGGTGGTAGAGGCGAACAACCGTGTACGTGAACTGGAGGGTGAAGAGAGAAAAGAAATCATTCGCATCCTCACCGACTTCACCAACAAGGTACGCCCATACTCCAAGGAAATTCTGGACAGTTACCGTTTCCTTGCCATCATTGACCTGATACAAGCCAAGCAAAAACTGGCAGAAATCTTCAAAGCCATAGAACCCGAGGTAGAAGACCACCCACACATAGACTGGACCCGTGCAATACACCCATTATTGCAGCTATCTCTACAGAAGAAAAACGAGAAAGTAGTTCCGTTGGACATCATGCTGACACAGGACAAACGCATTCTTATCATCTCCGGTCCAAATGCAGGCGGCAAATCTGTCTGTCTGAAAACCGTCGGATTATTACAGTATATGCTGCAATGCGGTTTGAGCATCCCTGTAAGTGAGCGTTCAAAGACAGGTGTTTTCCAAAACATCATGATTGATATCGGTGACGAACAGAGTCTGGAGAACGACTTGAGTACCTACTCATCTCATCTTCTGAACATGAAGAATATGATGAAGGCAGCCAATGGCGAGACCATCATTCTGATAGATGAGTTTGGTACAGGTACAGAGCCAGGAATAGGTGGTGCTATCGCCGAAGCTGTACTCGACAAGTTCTGCAAGCAGCAAGCTTATGGTGTGATTACCACCCACTATCAGAATCTGAAGCATTTTGCCGACAGCCATGAAGGAGTGGTTAACGGTGCCATGCTCTACGACCGCCATGAGATGAAAGCCCTCTTCCAATTAGCTATCGGCAGACCAGGTTCTTCTTTCGCTATCGAAATTGCAAGAAAGATAGGATTACCCGAAGAAGTCATCAAGGAAGCATCAGATATCGTTGGTTCAGAATACATTCAAAGCGACAAGTATCTTCAGGATATAGTTCGTGACAAGCGATATTGGGAAAACAAACGCCAGAATATCCATCAGCGTGAAAAAGACATGGAGAAAACAATCTCCAAGTACGAAAACGACATAGAGGATATTGAGCGAAGCAGAAAGGCAATTCTCAAAAAGGCAAAAGAAGAAGCCGCAGAACTTCTGAAAGAAAGTAACAAGAGAATCGAAAACGCCATCCGGGAAATCAAAGAAAGCCAGGCTGAAAAAGAAGAAACCCGCCGTATCCGTCAGGAACTTGATACCTTCAAGCAAGAGGTTCAGGAAATTGATACCAAGGAGACCGATGACAAAATTGCCCGCAAGATAGCCCAGATTCAACAACGCAAAGAGCGCCATGCCAAGCGCCAGGCTGAAAAGAAAGAGAATCAGGAAAAGGCTGCAGCAGCACTAAGGAATGCACAGAACAAGACTCAAGCAGATAGTAAACGTGATATTCAGATTGGCGATACGGTGCGCATCAAGGGACTGACTACTGTCGGAAAGATAGAAAACATTACTGGAGATACAGCAACTGCCGTATTTGGAGGAATGAGAACCAAGATGCGCCTGAACCGTCTGGAGCATGCCACAACTCCTGTTGAAAATGCAGACAAGACAGAAGAGCGCAAGGAAAATCTGGCTTCATACGGTATCAGTAAGGAAACCAGAAAGACCATTGACTCACATAAATCCAACTTCCACCAGGATCTGGACGTTCGCGGAATGCGAGGCGATGAAGCACTTAATGCAGTACAATACTTCATCGATGACGCTATCCTGGTAGGAATGCCAAGAGTCAGAATCCTTCACGGAAAGGGAAATGGCATCCTAAGACAGCTCATTCGCCAATATCTGAGTAGTGTGCCTAATGTGACCCATTATGCAGATGAACACGTACAATTTGGCGGATCAGGCATTACGGTAGTTGATTTTTAGCAAACAAACGTTAAACAACTGAAGTTTTTCGGCAAAACATTTGGCGGGTTCAAAGAAAAACCGTACCTTTGCACCCGCTTAAAAATTGAGACGGACAAGTCTCATACGACCAGCTCCCTCGGAATCCCCCAGGATGGGAACATAGCAAGGGTACTTGGTTGTAGCGGTGCGATATGAATCGCTTGTCCACCCGCCTCTTTAGCTCAGTTGGCCAGAGCACGTGATTTGTAATCTCGGGGTCGTTGGTTCGAATCCGACAAGAGGCTCAAAAAGGAATCTTCTTTTAGAAGGTTCCTTTTTTTTATTTACATACATTTTACTTCTATATTTCATAACGTTACAGTTGAAACCTCTATTTCACGAGGATTTATCTTTAATTATATATAAATATTTCCACCCTTTACACCTTATATAATAAAAAAGTTGTATTTTTGCAAATTGATATGTTACATCCGTAGAAATACAATAAAAACAATGAATACAGAAAATAACGAGAATCAGGAAGAAAAGAAGACAAGCCAGCAAATGCATAAGGTTAAAACGATTATCATCGACACAGGCAAGATAAGACAAACCAAAGCATTCGCCCGGCAAGATGGTGCCATCCTCGGAGCTGTCTGGATTGTCAGTTTCGTATGTACCATGCTGGCAGTAGACCCGCAATACCAGATGCTGGGATTCATTTCCAACATTCTCATCATAGCAACCCCATTTGTTGTGGCCAAGCGACTGAAGGCATTCCGTGACTATGCAAGAGACGGACATATCTCTTTCCGTCATGCATTCTACTATTGCATCCAGACATTCTTCAATGCAACCCTTCTGATTACCCTTGTGCAATATCTTTGGTTCCGTTTTATGGATACGGGTCTATTCATGAACCAACTGCAAACCAACTATCAGATTGTAGCACAAGCGTATCAGTTAACTGCAGGGGAATCTAAAGCCCTTCTTGATGCTGTCAGTATGATGAAACCGATAGCCTGGGCTTCCATGTTTATGATTACCGACCTGGTAGCAGGTGCTGTACTCAGTCCGATTATTGCTGCTGTAATGGCAAAGAAGGATAAACAACAGCATACAAAATAACAATAAATAAGAAACAAACAGATAAATACAAGATAATGGATATTTCAGTAATAATTCCTCTTTTCAATGAGGAAGAGTCGTTACCAGAGCTCTTCGCCTGGATAAAGCGAGTAATGGACTCAAACGATTTTACTTATGAAGTCATCTTTGTGAACGACGGTTCTACCGACCGTTCATGGAACGTCATAGAAGAACTTGCTGAGAAGAATGAGCAAGTAAAGGGTATCAAATTCCGCAGAAACTATGGAAAGAGCCCAGCACTCTTCTGTGGTTTCAAAGAAGCACAGGGCGATGTTGTCATCACCATGGATGCCGATCTTCAGGATTCTCCAGACGAGATTCCGGGACTCTACCAGATGATTAAGAAAGAGGGATACGACCTCGTGTCAGGTTACAAGCAGAACCGTAAAGAAGGAGATCCTCTGAGCAAGACCATCCCTACCAAACTCTTCAATGCTACTGCACGCAAAGTAAGCGGCATACACAATCTGCACGACTTCAACTGCGGTCTGAAAGCTTATCGCCTCGACGTAGTTAAGAATATCGAGGTATATGGTGAGATGCACCGTTATATCCCATATCTAGCCAAGAATGCAGGTTTTGCCAAGATAGGCGAAAAGCCTGTTCATCATCAGGCAAGAAAGTTCGGCAAATCAAAGTTTATGGGATGGAACCGCTTTGTAAATGGTTATCTTGACCTGATGACTCTCTGGTTCCTGAGCAATTTTGGCAAAAAGCCAATGCACGTATTCGGCTTCCTGGGTAGCGTCGTATTCTTCATAGCCTTCCTATCGCTCATCGGCTTAGGCATAGACAAGGCCATCGACCTGCACAACGGCATCTACGGACATCTCATTACCGATTCACCTTACTTCTTCATTGCTCTTGTAGCGATGGTTTTGGGTAGCCAGCTGTTCCTTGCCGGATTCCTGGGCGACCTTATCAGCCGCCAGAACCCAAACCGTAACGATTATCAAATAGAAAAAGAAATAAGATGCGGAAAATAATACCTTTCGTCGTTTTCATGGTTCTGGCCATGATGGGATGTACATCTCTCGACTGCCCACTCAACAATACGGTATATACCAAATACAAGTTGATGGGCGACAACAAGACGCTAAAAGACACGCTAACGATTTCTACGAAAAAGATAGCAGGAACAGATAGTGTGCTGATCAATAAGGATGTAAACGTAGACAGTTTCAGTCTGCCTATGAGTTACAGCCTGGATGAAGACGTATTGTTTTTCGAGATACATACCCTATCGAAGCAAGTATTCAAGGACACCGTGACTGTATCAAAGGAAAACCGTTCTCATTTTGAGTCGGTAGACTGCAGTCCATCGTTCTTCCATACGATAACCGATGTTAAGACTACTCACAATTATATTGACTCAATAGTCATCAATCAAAAAGAGGTAAATTATGATGCATCCAAAGCACATTTCTACATATATTTTGGCAGTCGCAACTAATATGCTATCCCTATTTGCTGTTCTCCCCTGTCATGCCCAAAGCAAGAAGAAGATCATAGAGCAGCAGCCTGATACCATACCTTTTTTTAGAGGTATGGCTGTGGGAGTTGACCTGATAGGCCCCGTACAGTTGATGGTTAGCGACTATGGGCAGTACGAAGCATCTCTCCGTATCAATCTGAAAGACAAGTATTATCCTGTTTTCGAATTGGGTTATGGAAAGGCAGATGCCAGCGATGAGGCAACCCAAATCACCTACAAGACCAGCGCTCCCTATTTCAGATTAGGTGTAGACTGGAATCTTCTGAAGAACAAACACGACGACTACCGTCTGTTTGGCGGTTTCCGCTATGCCTGCACCTATTATGAATATGACCTGAGCGCCCCACCCGTTACAGATCCAGTATGGGGCGGCGAAACGCCCTATGGCGGAAATGGCATTTCCTGCAACTATCATTGGCTGGAAGGCGTAATAGGTATTGATGCCAAAATCTGGGGTCCCGTCCGTATGGGTTGGAGTTTCAGATACAAACGCCGCCTCTTCAAGAACGATGGAGAATTAGGCAACACCTGGTATGTGCCAGGCTACGGTAAACAGGGAGGTTCACGCCTTGGCGGAACATTCAATGTAACCCTAGAGATTTAAAGACTTCATAATGTGTAAAGAATGAAAAAAAAGAAACTTATCTGGCAAATTCCATTTCTGTTGATACTTATCGTTGGTACCATCGTTATCATACGTCAGCAGCATAATACGCCCTATCAGAAAGATACCGGCTTTATCTTTGGCACCATCTATCACATTACCTATCAGAGTGATACCAACTACCAGCAAGAGATAGAAACAGAACTCAAGAAGGTAGACCAATCCTTGTCTCCTTTCAATAAGACCTCTGTCATCACACAGGTAAACCAAGGTAAAGATATTGAGGTAGACGAAATGTTTACCGAAGTATTCCGCATGGCAGAAAGCATCTCAAAAGAAACCAATGGAGCCTTTGATATCACGGTTGCCCCAATGGTAAACCTCTGGGGCTTTGGATTCAAGCAGGGGGTACCTCCTACGAAAGCCAAGATAGACAGTATCAAAACGCTGGTTGGTTATGAGAAAGTAGCCCTGGAAAAGGGACGCATCATCAAGCAAAATCCTAAGATCATGCTTGACTGTTCTGCTATCGCCAAAGGATATGGCAGCGACATTGTTGCCAGATTCCTGAAAAAGAAAGGTATCAGCAACTTTATGGTTGAGATTGGTGGAGAAATCGTAGTAAACGGTGTTAGCGAGAAACAAGTGCCTTGGCATATTGGTATCAACAAGCCAACTGACGATTCTACCAATACGAGTCAGGAAATTCAGGATGTACTTGATATTACAGACATAGCCATGGCTACGAGTGGTAACTACAGAAACTTCTATTATAAAAACGGCAAGAAGTATGCACATACCATAGACCCAAAGACAGGCTATCCTGTGCAGCATAACATCTTATCAGCAACGGTTTTAGCCAAGAACTGTGCAACAGCCGATGCCTATGCTACCTCGTTTATGGTGATGGGAATGGAGGGTGCAAAACAGATTCTGAAAAAGCATCCGGATCTCTGTGCATATCTCATCTATGCTGACGAGAATGGACAAAACAAGATATGGTATTCACCATCTCTCAAAAACAAGATATTAAATAAATAAACTTAAATGTCAACCAATAGACTATACGACAGTTTATTATCACTCCCATTATTCTTGGGAATGACTCGCTATGACTTCCAAAATGTAGCAGGTAAAACCCGTTTTGACTTTCAAAAACTGGAAGCGGGTGAAACTATAGTTGAAGAAGGCACAAGTTGTACACGTCTATATTATTTAATCCGTGGAGATATTAAGGTGATAACCCAGGCAGACGACTACGGCTATCAGGTAGAAGAAGACATTTCGGCACCGGAATCATTCCAGCTGGAACGACTTTTCGGTCTTACCCAGCGTTTCACCCACACTTATGTGGCAAAGAACAGCTGCAGCATCATGTCAGTCAGCAAGCAAGAGATCATGAAGTTATCCGATGAATATGAAATATTCCGCATCAATCTTCTGAACTTGGTCTGCACCCAATCCCAGAAGAACAACCGCAGACTGTTCAGAGTTCCTGCCAAGACACTGAGCGAGCGTCTGATCCGTTTCTTCGAGAGTCACAGCGTCCGCCCGGCAGGCGAGAAAATCTTTCATATCAAGATGACCCGTTTAGCAGAAGAGATGAATGTAAAGCGCATCTATGTATCCAAAGCCCTCAACGAACTACAGTCAGAAGGACTTATCCAGCTAGAACGAGGCAGAATCTATATCCCTGCACTGGAAAATCTCATCAAACGCTAAAGAAAGTATAACGACCGATAAATATAAGTTAAAAACGTTTATTATCAAGGCAATAAAGCATTTTTTTGCTAACTTTGCAGCTAAAAAGTAACAATATGCAAGACAATACAATACAAAATAGAACCAACCCATTCTTCGTGCCTTACAATACACCGCACGATACAGTACCATTCGAACGAATCCGTCTCGAAGATTATGAGCCAGCATTCATGGAGGGAATCCGCCGTGATGACGAGGCTACAGACAAGGTTGTAAACGATCCGGCAGAACCAACCTTTGAGAATACCATTGCAAGAGTTGATACAGAAAAGGGCGAACACTATTACGACCTCTTAAGCCGTGTATCTAACGTTTTCTCATGCATGATGAGTGCAGAAACCTGCGATGAGATGGAAGAGATTGCGCAGAAGATGAGTCCGATTCTCACCAAGCACGCAAATGACATCACGCTGAACAAGAAACTCTTCGAGCGCATCAAGTTCGTTCACGATCATCCAAACAGAGAGCTGACTCCAGAAGAGAAGATGCTTCTGGACACCAGCTATGACGGATTCGTACGCAGCGGTGCACTCTTAGATGAAGAAGGCAAAGAGAAACTTCGCGAACTTACAGAAGAAGCCAGTATGCTCACTCTGCAGTTCTCACAGAATCTCTTAAAAGAAAACAAGGCTTTTACACTCCATATCACAGACGAAGCTCAGCTCGACGGACTTCCAGAAACAGCAAAAGCAGCCGCTGCGCATACCGCCAAAGAGCAGGAAAAAGAAGGCTGGATCTTCACACTCGATTATCCAAGTTATTCTCCTTTCATGACCTACTCTACCCAGCGTGAGCTCCGCAAACAGATGTATATGGCACGCAATACGGTATGTACCCATGATAATGAGCAGAACAACCTGGAAATCTGCAAACGACTGGTAAACCTGCGCAGAGAGCTCGCCCAGTTGCTCGGTTTCGAAACCTATGCCGACTATGTTCTTCGCCACCGTATGGCAAGCAATACAGAACATGTATATAAACTTCTCAACGACCTGATAGAGGCTTATAAGCCAACGGCAGAAAAGGAAGTGAAAGAAGTGGAAGCCCTTGCCAAGAAGCTGGAGGGTAAAGATTTCGAAATGAAACCATGGGATTTCGGCTTCTATTCTCATAAACTCCAGATGGAGAAATATAATCTCGATGCAGAAATGCTTCGCCCTTATTTCCAGCTGGACAAAGTGATAGGCGGTGTGTTCGGCCTCGCCAACAAACTGTATGGCATCACCTTTAAGGAGAACAAAGAGATACCGGTATACCATCCAGACGTCAAGGCATACGAGGTATTTGATAAAGACGGCAGCTATCTGGCAGTATTCTATGCCGACTTCTTCCCTCGCAAGGGCAAGCAAGGAGGTGCCTGGATGACAGAGTTCCAGGGACAGTGGATAGACCATAAGGGCAACAACATACGTCCTCACGTAAGTGTGGTAATGAACTTTACCAAGCCAACAGAGGAAAAGCCTGCTCTCTTGACATTAGGAGAAGTAGAAACCTTCCTCCATGAGTTTGGTCACAGTCTTCACGGCATGTTTGCCAATACCCGCTTCGAGAGTCTTTCGGGAACCAACGTTTGGTGGGACTTCGTAGAATTGCCATCACAGTTTATGGAGAATTATGCAATAGAGAAAGATTTTCTCCGTACATTTGCCTTCCACTATCAGACAGGTGAACCATTGCCAGATGAACTCATAGAGCGCATCATAAAGAGTCGCAACTTCATGACAGCCTACGGTTGCTTGCGCCAGGTAAGTTTCGGATTGCTTGACATGGCATACTACACCCAGAAGAAAGAATTTACTGCCAACATCATGCCTTATGAAAGGGAAGCCTGGAAAAAGGCGATGATATTGCCACAGTTGCAGGAAACCTGTATGACCGTACAGTTCTCCCACATCATGGCAGGAGGTTATGCCGCAGGATATTATAGCTACAAATGGGCAGAAGTATTGGATGCTGATGCTTTCAGTGTATTCAAGAAGAATGGAATCTTCGACCAGAAGACTGCTCAAAGTTTCCGTGACAACGTACTCTCTAAGGGTGGAACAGAGCATCCTATGGTTCTCTACAAACGGTTCCGTGGACAAGAGCCAACCATCGATGCACTGCTGGAACGTAACGAAATCAAGGTACAAAATAAAGGATAAGAGGATGGCAAACGAACTTTCCAAACAAACCAAGCTCGACCTTCGCTATTTGCGAATGGCACGTATATGGGCTGAGAACAGCTATTGCAAACGCCGACAGGTAGGTGCACTGGTTGTAAAAGATAAAATGATTATCAGTGATGGCTACAATGGTACACCGAGCGGATTTGAAAATGTCTGTGAGGATAACAACGTGACCAAGCCATACGTTCTCCATGCGGAGGCTAATGCTATTACGAAACTGGCCCGCAGCAGCAATAACAGTGAGGGAAGTACGCTTTACGTCACCGCCTCTCCATGTATAGAATGTGCCAAACTGATTATACAGTCGGGCATCAAGCGTGTTGTATATGCAGAGAAATACCGTCTGGACGATGGTATCAAACTGATGCAACGAGCAGGAATCAAGGTAGAATACCTCAATCCTGATGAAAAGACATCTTCTTCAGAAGATTAGAGATAAGATAGATAAAACGTTAGTAAAAAGAGAATTGTTATGAACATGAGTAAGAATAAGACCAACCGCTTTATGCCATTCATCATGGCATTCTGTGTTGTGATAGGTATTATCATCGGAACATTCTTTTCCAACCATTTCTCTGGAAATCGCCTCAACGTTATCAATAGTGGAAGCAACCGTCTGAACAACCTGCTCCATCTTATTGATGACCAATATGTAGATGCCGTGAACATCGACTCGCTGGTAGATAAGGCAATTCCACAGATTTTAGCAGAACTGGATCCACATTCCGTATATATCAGTGCTAAAGACGCAGCTCAGGCCACCGACGATCTGAAAGGCTCGTTCTCGGGTGTAGGCGTAGAGTTTGTCATCCGCCAAGATACAATACATATACAGAATGTGATACAGAATGGACCTGCCGAGAAAGCCGGACTTTTGGCAGGAGATAAGATTGTAGCCGTAGACGGCAAACCTTTTGTAGGAAAGATTGTAACCAATCAGGAGGCAATGCATCGCCTGAAGGGTCCAAAGGATACCAAGGTGAAAATCGGAGTTATACGATATGGAAGCAAGAAGGTTCAGACCTTTACCGTAACCCGAGGTGAAATACCGACAAAGAGTGTTACAGCTGCCTACATGCTTAACGACAAAACCGGCTATATCCGTATCAAGAACTTTGGCGAGAACACCTATCCGGAAATGCTGATTGCTCTGGCCAAACTCTCACAGCAGGGATTCACCAACCTCTGTATTGACCTTCGTGATAACTCAGGAGGTTACCTGACGGCTGCAGTAAACATGGCAAACGAATTCTTGCCAGACAAGAAGCTCATCGTTTACACACAGGGACGCAAATCGCCTAGACATAACTATATGAGTGACGGTAAGGGTGCCTACCAGAAGATTCCGATGGTAGTTCTCATCAATGAAGGTTCTGCATCATCTGCTGAAATCTTTGCGGGTGCCATGCAGGATAATGACCGTGCTACCATCATCGGACGACGCTCGTTTGGTAAGGGACTGGTTCAGCAACAGATAGAATTCCCAGACCACAGCCTCATCCGTCTGACCATTGCGCGCTACTATACTCCTTCAGGAAGATGCATCCAGAAGCCATATACGCTGGGCGATGACAAGGATTATGAGCAGGACTTGCTTGACAGATACCAGCACGGAGAGTTCTTCTCACAGGATAGCATCAAGCATACAGGACCAGCTTATCATACAGGTAACGGCCGTATTGTCTATGGTGGAGGTGGTATCACCCCAGACATCTTTGTTCCTGAAGATACGCTCGGCATGACATCCTATTTCAAGGAGGCTAGTCTGAGTGGTCTCATCTTGCAGTTTGCCTTCACCTATACAGACGATAACCGTCCGAAGTTGAACAACTTCAAGGAGATGATGGAACTTGCCGATTATCTTGACAGTCAGGACATGGTTGAAAAGTTTGCCAGCTATGCTGATAAACGTGGTTTGAAACGTAGAAATCTTTTAATCAAGAAATCACACAAACTGTTAGACCGTGTCATCGACAGCCGTATCATCTACAATATGTTGGACGAGCAGGCATGGACCCAGTACATCAATCTTGATGATCCAGTCATCAAAAAGACGCTGGATGTATTTGAGAACCATGCAGCATTTCCAAAGAAACCGGAGCCAGCCAAAAAACGCGCTGCGAAGAAAGAAAAGATAGCTATGGCGAATACGCCCTACAACTATTCTTCCTTACACCATAATAATTGTATGATAGCAAATGCTTAAGGCATGGACAAGAAAGAATTAAGAAAAATCATAAAATACAGAAAGCGACAGTATTCCTCAAGACAACTTGAGGAACTGTCGCTTTCTGTATTATCCCGTTTAGACTCCAACCCGCATCTTCAGAATGCCCAAACCATACTGATGTACTATTCGCTTCCTGATGAAGTGGACACCCATCATTATATAGACCAACTTGTTTCCAGGGGAAAACGGGTGATACTGCCCGTTGTGCTGGACGATACGAATATGGAACTGAGAGAATATTCCGGAGTTCAAGACCTGAAGGAAGGAGCCTATCATATACTTGAACCGAAAGGCAAGATTTATCCGGAAGAAAAATATCCTGAGATAGAACTTGCCGTAATCCCAGGTATGAGTTTCGATATGAAAGGCAACCGGTTAGGAAGAGGAAAAGGCTATTACGACAGATTTCTTGCCCAGATTCCACATGCATACAAAATAGGAATCTGTTTCGACTTCCAGAAAATCAAAGAGGAAGGACTCCTTCCTGTTACCCCTACAGATATATGCATGGACGAAATCATATAGCATATAGAGCGGGGAATATTAATAAAAGCGTATATCTGCAATAACCTGTGCACCAACCTGTTCATTCAAACGGCGAACAAGGGTAGCACGGCTCATCGTGAGGTCAGCCCTCAATGCAGCATTCTCTATCTTTACATAGAGAGTCTGGTTCTTGATAAACTTCTCACCACAATATGCAGCAATATTTTCCCCTACTACAGAATCCCAACTCATTATCAGGCGTTTCTGCTGTAAAGGAGTCTCCAAGCCTTCCTTTCTCAGAAATTCGGGCAAGAGTTCTGCTATTGACTTAACTTTTCTTTTAAACATATTCTTACTTTATTATTTCCCCATTCTCTACATAGAATATCGTATGATCTCCCTGCATGTTCTGGAGAATCTTATCCAAATGATCACGGTTCGTATCCGTAATAAAAATCTGTCCGAAATGGTCACCGGCAACCAGTTTCACAATAGCCTCAACCCGCTGAGCATCCAACTTATCGAAAATATCATCTAAGAGGAGCAGAGGAAGCGTATTGGAACTCGTGCGCTGCAGAAAAGTAAATTGAGCCAGTTTCAGGGCAATCACGAAAGTTTTGTTCTGCCCCTGACTTCCCTCTCTCTTCATCGGATAATCACCCAGCAAAAACTCCAGATCATCACGGTGAACACCATGCAGAGAATACCCTACAGCACGATCCTTAAACCGGTCGCGCTGGATAACATCCAACAAAGGACCTCTCTGGCAATGAGAAACATAGTGAAGACGGACCTGCTCCTTATCACCCGAAATCTGCTGATAAATCTGCTGAAACAGCGGAACCAGTTCGTCAACGAAAGCCTGCCGTTTCCGGTACAGCAATTCACCATTACTCGCCATCTGCTGTTCCCAAAGTTCCAGCAGCGTAATATCAGGCTCCTCCTCCATTTTCAGCAAAGCATTTCTCTGTTGCAAAGCCTTATTATAGTTGGACAAAGCCTCTATATAAGAGTAATCATACTGAGAGATGACCACATCCATCAGTTTTCTGCGCTCTTCACTCCCACCTTCTATCAGAGAAACATCAGATGGAGAAACCAGAATCAGAGGGATAAGCCCAATATGTTGCGAAAGACGCTTATACTCCTTCTTGTTTCTCTTGAAATGCTTCTTGGTACCCCGTTTCATGCCACAGTAAACATTCTCTATCTCCCCCTTATCATTATCATAATTTCCCTCCAGCATAAAGAAAGGCTCATCATGAGTAATAATCTGGGAATCGATAGAATTATAGGCACTCCTACAGAAAGAGAGATAGTAGATGGCATCAAGGAAATTAGTCTTTCCCATGCCATTATGTCCTATCAGACAATTGATTTTGGGCGACAACTCCAGATTGGCGCTCTTTATATTTTTAAAGTTAATAATGGAAATATTCTTTAAAATCATAGTCTCTTTTCTGCTTTTATAGTGCAAAGTTAGCAGAAAAAGAGGAAAAAACAAAAAAAATAGGCTAGAAATTTCAATAATTGAATAAAATTGAGTAAATTTGCAGAAGTTTAGCGGCATTCCACAATTTGAAAGCTAACTTTCTATTGAACAGATTGCCCCAAAACCAGAAACTAAAAAGTATAGAATAATAAAAAAAGCAAAATAAAAATGGCAAACAAAAACGTACAGGCTCAGGAAACAGAGAGCCTAAACATTCGTGAGGCCTTCTTCTTGAAGTACAAGAAGGCAATTATCATTGCAGTAGTAGCTATCATTGTTATCATTGCAGGTGTATTCGGTTATGTATCTCAGATCTCAGGTCCTCGTGAGGACAAGGCTAGCACTATGCTTGCTAAGGGTCAGACCTACTTTGCTAACCAGATGTATGAGCAGGCATTGAAGGGTGATGGCGCTGGCTATGTAGGTTTTACTAAGATTGCTGACGAATACAGCAGCACAGATGCAGGTAACCTGGCAAACCTCTATGCAGGTCTTTGCTATGCAAACCTCGGCAAATGGGCAGAAGCTCAGAAGAGTCTGGAAGCTTTCTCTTCAGAAGACGACCAGATGATCAGTCCTGCTGCTGAAGCTGCTTTAGGTGATGCTTATGCGCATCTCAACCAGCTCGACAAGGCTGTAGATGCTTTCAAGAAGGCTGCTTCTATGGCTGACAGCAAGGCCGAAGATGGTACAAACAACAGTCTTTCTCCTACATTCATTATCAAGGCAGGCGAGATTCTCGAAAGCCAGGGTAAGAAAGACGAAGCTTTGAAGCTTTATCAGGATGCTAAGAAGAAGTATGTTAACGCTATGCTCGTACAGGGTGGCGAAATCGACAAGTACATCGAGCGCGCTTCTAACTAATCTGTACTGATAACAATTCGAAATCAATATGGCAACAGCACTTCATAATTTATCTGAATACGACTTTACTAAAATACCAGACGCCAGTAACATGTGCTTCGGTATCGTTGTAGCAGAATGGAATCCTGAGATAACGGGCGCTTTGCTCGACGGAGCAGTAAAAACACTCGAAAAACATGGAGCACTCACTGAGAATATCCATGTGAAAACTGTTCCAGGCAGCTTTGAACTTATCTACGGAGCCCATCAAATGGTTTTGAATGGCGGCTATGATGCAGTCATCATTTTAGGTAGCGTGATACGTGGTGAAACTCCTCACTTCGATTACATCTGCGAGGGTGTTACCTACGGAATTGCCCGTCTGAATGCTACTCAGGAAATTCCTGTTATCTATGGTCTCTTGACTACCAACGATCTGCAGCAGGCTAAGGATCGTAGCGGCGGCAAGTTGGGTAACAAGGGTGATGAGTGTGCTATAGATGCTATCAAGATGGCTAAGTTCTAGTCTTCACAACGAGAGTTGATAAACTGAATGTTATATATATAATAAGGTATAAGCATATGAAACTCTACCAGCTATTGCAGTCGTTTGAATTTGAAGAGATTTTTCCAACAGTCAATGTGATGTTTCCAAATGCACAGTTGCATCGCGATATTTTTGAAAAAGCATTCGATATGCTTTGCAATATCCAACCTATCACATCCAAAAAGGTTATCAAGTTTGAACTGATGGAAGATCCCAACTCAAATGATATGTTTGTTGGAGCAAATGATAGCTGTTTCCAGTCCACATGGGATGTATGCCTGGGAAAGGAAGTCAAAAAAGGCAAAGGCGCTGATCTCAATGATGTAGAACTGGCAGCCAACTGCTTACTCAATGTTCTTTTCATCGGACGTCATCCTCAAGGATTTGACAAGGACTACAAAAAGTTATTGAAATAAACTATCTTTAAAAGGTAAAAGGGTAAAAAGGTAAAAAGGTAAAAAAGCCTACCCCCCTTCGTGCCCCCGTCCCCAGCGATTCCATCGCTGGTCCCCTAAAAAAAAGGTAAAAAGAGCACCCTAGCTTAACATTCCGCTAGGCTCTTTTTACCTTTTTACTTTTTTACCCTTTTACCTTTTCAACATTCTCTTTATGCCCCCGGCTCGCCCAGATATTCGAAGATGGTGGATACCTGGCGGGGAGGGAAATACTGGCTACGATTCTGGTAGCCTAGGCGCTGCAGCTCGTTCCAGAGAGGCTCGCAACGCTTGATCCATTCCATGATATGACGGCGCGCTGTCGCCCCGTCGGTTGTGTCGGGAAAGTAGAGCAGACCGAGTTCGGTCTTGCTGTACATACGTTGGGGATAATTCATAAGCTTTATATTTTTTACAATCCTTCTACACCATGATCCTTAAAGAAACCTACCATGGCTGTGGTCATATAGCCACCCGTGTTCATCTTTTTGTTCGAACGCCTGCAGTTGGCTATGTAATAATCCTTTCGCAGGAAGAAGTCCTCCAGGTCGCCAATCATATCTAACCTGAGATAGCCGCTCAACTGCTCAGCCTTCTTCTCGCTCACATCATAATTGCATTGCAGCCGGAGTTTCAGTTTGCTCCGCTGCCCTCTCAGTTCGCTGCTCACTTCTCCACCCTCTGCAGTTTCGCCTGAAGTGCGACGGTCGTGCAGGGTAAACGTGATGTGTTCGGGCAGGTGATGCTTCTCTTTTTCACCCTCCTCCAGAAAGAAAGGCTTATAGGTAAGATACTGGTCGATGACGTGGTTCCGGTAAAGGCGCTTGAGGTCTTTGCAGGCGAAAGCCAGACATTTTCTGTCCAGTTCCGACCAGGTCTTGTAGTAATCTTCCCTGCCATGCATCAGTTGCTGGATATGCGCCGTTTTGCTGATGGTGAATCCCTTTACAGCCCAGCAGTTCATGATGAGATATAACTTGATGCTCGATGCACTGCGGCATTGGTTGATGGCATTGAGGTCGATATAGCTAACTCCCTTGTCGTAATTGTAGAAAAACCGCATCACGTTGTTGTCGAAGCGGAATTTTACCAACCAGTTCTTGTGCCGGTCTTGGTATATCTCACTCTTGAACAGGCATGCAAATTTCCGGTAGTATGTCTGGTCGCCCTGCTTGAACGGTAGCTGGATGGGGTGCGATTCTATACGCTTGATGGCATCGCGCAATTGCGGATAATGGTGAGCACCATAAGGAAACTCCGACAGTTTCATGATGACATCGGTGTGGCCTGCTGCTCTCTGTTCTGCGGTGAAGCCATTAAAAGTCTGTGAAGTTAATCGATAAGGGATTACATAGCCCAAGATTGCTTTCTGGGCATGCTTGATAATCTGTAGAACGATTTTGAGTTCTACCACAGAATAGTTCTGGTAAGACAATCCCTGTACGCCAAGGATGGCTATCAGTTGTTTCTCTTGTTGATTTGTCTGAGGGAAGGACTGCTGCCCGCCCGGAGGCTGTTGATTTACTTGTTCCATTGTTAGTTTTCTCTTTAAATGGTTAGTGGCCTACCGATTGGGGCAAGTCTTTGTTGTTGTTTATTGAAAACCGGCATGGAATTGGAGTAAGGATAACATAACAAGATAAAAATTCTCAATCCGTGATGGAAGGAGTTTCAGCCTTTTCTCTTGCTGTCAAACTTATGTCCTTACTCTGCATCCATGCCGATAAATTTTCATCAAATTTATCAGGCATAGAATGCCCTGTAAGGATTACAGTTTGATCACTCACCTTTTGGGGCTGAATCCTACTCAATGAGCTATGTTCTAATCCTTAACCGAAAGCATTTCCCGGTGTCCTTCATCGGGAGAAGAATCGCATTCTCCGCGCTTTCATGTTGCAAAAGTAATATTAATTTCAGACTTATGCAAATTTTTGAAGAGAAAAAATGCATTTTAGTGGCTGATTTGTTGAAAAAAAAATCTTTTTCCTCACGTATTACGTATAATGTAAAAAATGTAAACGTATATATATAATATACTTGGTATAATGTAGGGAAGAAAAATTAGCACCTAACTATCTGATATTCAACATCTTGTATTTTTAAGATTCGCCCTGGTAGTCATTGGGGCATATCAGAAGGCACATGATTGGCTCTGATGGTACCTATTATTGGCCCTGGTAGTCATCAAAAAAGGTTAATTCGCCCTGATAGTTATTGAGCACTCAAATGAGGTAAACAAATGATGTTCTTCCGTTTACCAACTGATGTGGCTGAGCTGGGTTAAGGATATGGCTGCACTGGGTTACGCAGACGGCTGGACAAGGTTAAGGATTCGACTGCATCGGGTTAAGGATTCGACAACGTAGGCTAACGGAGTCGTATCCGTCGATTTATCGAGACGTCTTGACTCGCTGACTGAACCATCTGGAGTAGCTGACTGAACCATATCAGTATTCTGCTGCATACGCTTGCATGCAAAAG
Source organism: Segatella copri (assembly GCF_015074785.1). NCBI lineage: Bacteria > Pseudomonadati > Bacteroidota > Bacteroidia > Bacteroidales > Prevotellaceae > Segatella > Segatella copri. The sequence continues at coordinate 192,560 of NZ_CP042464.1, read as the reverse complement.
TATACATAATTGAGCCAAATAGTGCACAACTGGTACTTATCGTACCAAAGTGGACAAGTGGGGCTCCGCCGATGTTGTATCTTTGTATCAGCATTCGGGAAGAGACCGGTGCACAACATGATTATTCACAATTTTAAAATTTTATGTATTATGGCAATTAATTACAGTTTAGTAAAGCTTGCGTCAAAATTTGGTGACAAAGCAGGAGTTCCTAAGTTCTACGCCCGTGCTCAGATGAACGAGTCTATTTCGCTCAAGAAGTTTGCGAAGTTGATCTCTATGCAGACCACTGTATCCTATGCGGATGTAACAGCCGTTCTGGTCAGTATGCAGGAGAACATGATCATCGAGTTGCAGCGAGGCAACCAGATTGATTTCGGCGAGTTGGGCAAGTTCCGCCTCCAGCTTACCAGTGAGGGTGCGGCAACCGCAGCCGAATTCAAGAGCGACATCAACATCAAGGGTGTGAACATCCAGTTTATCCCTGGCAGCGATCTTGCCAACATCTTCGTAGGTATGGAGTTTGAGCAGGTTGCATCACGTGCCGTACAGAAGGCTGCCCTCAAGGCTGAGAAGGAGGGTGCCAAGACCCTCGACATCGAGGAGGCTAAGAAAAAGCCTGCCAAGGACAATGCTCCTTCTGGCGGCGATACCACGGGTGGCAATACCTCTGGCGAGCAGACCGGCGGAACAGGCAGCACTGGCAACACCTCAGGCGAGCAGACTGGCGGAACAGGCAGCACTGGCAACACTGGAGACGGATTAGAATAATTAACCTTTTAAAACAGAATAGATTATGACAGAAAAGAACAAGCAGAAATGGAATGAGATTATCAAGTTTGCAGTAACCGTACTGACAGCTCTCCTCGGGGCGTTGGGCGTTTCGGCAGGTGGACTTTAGAAGGAGCCTATGAGAGACATCAATATGATAGTGGTGCATTGCAGCGGTAGCCGCTGCAATCACCGTTATACGATGAAGATGCTGCGCTACGACCATGTTCATAACAACGGCTGGACTGACATCGGCTACCATTTCTACATCACGCTGGATGGAGTGGTTCATGCCTGTCGCCCGGTAGAGCGTATGGGCTCTCATGCCCTCGGTTACAATGCGCACAGCATAGGCATCTGTTACGAGGGTGGTCTTTCGCCCTCGGGCTGCATCAGCGACACCCGCACTCCTAAGCAGAAGGAGTCGATGAAGCATCTGATTCAGGATCTTCACCATCGTTTTCCGGGCATCCGTACCATCCTGGGGCATCGCGATTTGCCTGGCGTTCAGAAAGCCTGTCCGTGTTTTGATGCCACGAAGCTTCAGTACCTCCTGGATGCTTCCTGATTCTCTTCCATTAAGAGGGTTTTTCATGAGCAGAAATCCTCTGAATTTATTTAACAAGTTAGGGCGCATCCAATCCGGATGCGCCCTTTTTCTTTGTCGTCATATTTCTTTCATTCAACACTCAACATTTACCTCTCAACACTCAACATTCAACACTCAACATTCAACATTCACCATTCTCTAACTTTTTCCGAAACTTTTCCTAGGATGAAGCGTCTATCATGGATATGACGGGGCTGACGGCAGAGGAGATAAAGCTGCTGAAAGCGGAGATGTAGATTACGAATATCACCATATAATTAAGGGTCTATACACCCTTTTGTCGAGGTGTATAGACCCTTGGAACAACTGCGAAGTATGGGTTGATAAATATTGCCAAATGTTTTGTCGATCAATTTGGCATAAACTAAAACACAATACTATGCAGGATCACAATCTTCATCTGTGAATGGAATCTGCTCATAGCTTTTTGGCGGTTTTTCTGGTCCTAAGTCAGACCCAGCTAATAGAACACAGGAATTTTCCAACTCAACAATAGCGATTGATGGTTTCTGATAATTCTTTTTCATATTCCTAACTTATTGAATTTCACATATTTTTTACCATTTTTGATATAGATGCCATGAGTAGGCTCTTTGCAGAGCTTACGACCTTGCAAGTCATATATACCATTTAGAGATGTTTTATCAGCCTCATTGTTGGTTATAACTTGGATGCCCTCTATGGCAGTTGTTGATCCCTCGCCAACCTCATCTATGTTGATAGAACGGGATTTTGATGCTTGTGACATGTTAGAACCATTACGATTACTTACCGTAAGATACCAACGCTGTGCACCAACTTCGGTAGAAGGGTTTAACGGAGCTATGCATCCTTTCTTGTTGAGAGCATACACTGCAACCGATACTCCATCCTGACCTAATCCACTTTGTGGAGTGTAGATGCCTGTGAAGTCATACTTGCGAGTCATGCTCATGCAGTAGTGTGTTTTCGATTCTGCCTTATGCAACTTGGCATTATTGATAGTGATAGTCTTGCTTCCGCTATCGTTTGTTCTCAATAAGTATGGGGTGTTAGCCTCAAACTCTCCAGAAGTAGCTTTCTTCACTTCAAGTACCGTCTCATAGCCACTGCCATCTTCCTTTTCATACTCATGGAAGTTATTGATGCTTGCCACGGTGATGCCGTTGCCGGTCCAGTCCGTAGCCTGAGTCTCGAAAGGCACGTACACAGCCTGCCACTGGTCTGCGCCTAGATAGTCGCGGGTGTAGTTCAGCGTTGGGGCAGTGAAGTCCACAGGGCTGTTGTAAGGCGCATCGTCATTGATATCAACAGGTTTGAATGTCGTGTATGAACCGTCAGTATTAGCAGTCAACTCCAAGTCGTTGCCATCAATGCCACAGAAGTCCTTGATATACAAGAAGTTGTTTTCGCATCGCTGACAAGTGGAGCTGTAGAGTCCGTTTGTCAACAGAGTCTCCGTATCCTTGACGTGCTTGTCGTACTTCTCATGTGCATTTGCCTCCGTATTGCTGAAAATGTTCACTTGCTTGTCACCGCAAGTATAATAATTGTTGTATACGGTATTCCCGTTGCTTGGGGTAAGCACTGGATATTCATCGCCATTCTCGCCCAACTTCTGATACCATACCAAGATGCTTCCTTCTGCAGGGGTAGATGTGGAGCCATTCAGCAGCCATGCCACCTCACCGCTCTTTATCTGCTGTTTGGTGAAAGCCTTGACCACGTCAGCTTCTACCTTTCCGTCTTCGAAAGTCAGACTTCCGCTACCAACTATTTTGATGTTCTCAGATGAATTATTTAGCAATGCCTCCTTGTTGTAAGTTACAATACCCTTTGCGGTTAGTGTACCGTGCACACGACCTATAATGATTCCTGGATTGTCATTTGTATTCGTCACATCTCCATAACTGAACACATTCTGGATACTGCAGTTAATCAACGTTTGTCCTGCTATGCCACCGACAAGCCAACCTGTGCTTGTAATCTTGCCATAGTTAGCGCAATCTTCGATACTTGGTCTATCAGCACTCCCTATGATTCCACCAATAGAGGAATTATTGTTTTCAACGGTTCCGTAATTGGTGCAGCACTTGATGTTTTTATAAGTGCTAGAACCAGCAATTCCGCCTACATCGCTCGTGCCCTTCACGCTGGAGTGATTCTCGCAGTTTTCGAGATTTATTTGGGCATCTCCAACGATACCGCCAGTACGACCTTGTCCTATTACAGTACAATTCTTTGTGGTTTTAATACCCTTTATATGTGCTGGAGAATTCGAGTATGCAAATGCATATCCTGCCAAGATACCGGTGCATGTGCTCACATTCTCCACCTTGGCATAGTCAAAGGTAAGGTTTTGGATAGTTGCATCCTCAGTATAGCCGAAAAGCCCCACATAGATTTGTGCCGTCTTGATATAGAGATGTGAGATGGTGTGTCCCTGACCGTCCATATTTCCCTTCCAGCGATCATAGGAATTGCCTATCGGAAGCCAACTCAAGAGTTCCTTGCCGTCTTCAGCCGCATGGCAGTAGTTCTTTAGATCGATATCCGCAGTCAGCATGGCAGATGCTGACGAGTGAGTAGTTCCAGCTACTTCGCCTTCGTCCACAATAGTTCCGTTCACATAGTCGCGGAACCAAGCCAAGTGGCAAGGTTTGGCTATCAGGTACACCCCATTTTGCTCTGAAGGCTTCACTGCCACATAATGCTTGCAACGGTCGCAATAGCCATCCTCATTGTTGGTGTGTCCAAGAGCAGGATGCTCTGCGTCCGTTACATCAGTCAATTCCTTGGTCAATTGGCTGTCGGAATATATCCTTTGGCAGTCCTGGCATTGCCAATATTCCTTGGTTGCCGCCTCTGTGCAAGTAGCGTTTGTTGCAGCGTGGTGATTTATTGTCTGTCCGTGTTGATACCTGATTGCGGAACTGGTAGGATTGTTGGTGAGACTACCCTTCACCACCTTATAGGTTTTGCAATTTAAAGTCAGATTGTCAGCATAAACCTGATGTTCCGAACCAATGACGGGATAACTGTCTCCATTATTAGCCAGATTTTGTCCCCATTTTGCTTCGCTCGAAGCATTTTGCTGGAGCAGATAGGCAACAACACCGCTTTTCAGCTGGGTCTCTGTAAATCCTGTTGCGTTATCTTCAGAGAGATTGCCGCTTCCGAAGGCTTTAACCGTAATCTCTTGGCTGTTTGCAGTCAGCTTTGCGCCACTATAGTATGCCACCATGCCTTCAGTGTCCCCATATTTAGAATAGCCAAAAGCCATGCCTATATCATGCGTGCTTTCCGTGGCACTGATGTTGCCATAGCTGAACACGTTCTGTATCTTGCCATTGTGTACATAACCTGCCAAGCCAGCAACACTATTTGCACCTTTTACATTTCCATAGTTGGCGCAGTCTTGGATCGTTCCGCCACTGAAATCGCCAACCAAGCCACCTACACGCTGACTTGTTGCCGTTACATTTCCATAGTTGGCACAGGCGGTTATAGAATTACCTGTTTTTTGGTAGGAGCCAAAAAGACCACCGACTTTTTCTTTGCCTTGTACCGTGGCGTAGTTCACGCAGTTGTAGGCGTTACCATCAAGTATACCTGCAATACCGCCAGTATAATTACCTCTTATTTGGCACGTTTCTGATATTTTGATATTTTGAAGGGTGCTTGTATTTGCATAACCAACCAAAATTCCTATGATATCTTGCGTATTTGTCACATTTGCATACTCAAAGGTTAAGTTCTTAATAGTGCTTTGATCGGTACAACCGAAAAGCCCCATAAATTTTTGGGTTGCATTGATATAAAGGTTAGTGATGGTCTTGTTATTTCCGTCGAAAGTACCTTTGTAATTCCTTTCAATATTTTTTCCAATAGGCACCCAGCTCAGTTCTTCTAAGTTTTGAGACGCATCAGCCGCATAGCAGAAGTCCTTTAGGTCTATGTCGGCAGTGAGCTTGGCGCACGCATTGAGGTGGGTAGTAGCCGACTCGCTGCCACTCACCGTATACGTACCATTCACCCAGTCACGAAACCATGCCAGCTCCTTGGCGTTGGAAATTTGGAATGGATTACTGCTCGAGCCATCGCCCTGGGCTGGCCTTGAGGTCGTTACATTAGTGGCTGCCCATGCCCCCTCATAAGGCATGAGGATAGCCATCACGAGCAGAAGCATCGTGAATAGCCTGTTTCTTTGTTTTTTGTTGTTCATAACTGTAAATTATTATTGTTATTCTACTTTCTTACATATTTTCTCTCATTGCCATCAGATATACTGTAAATCCCAGGATGATGACGAAAGTCAGTCCGAGAAACAGATAGATATAGTATCTTTCTCTCTTGATGAAATCACAGAAGCTGTAGCGAGCCTTGTAGTTTTCATCAAGATATATCCTGTAGTCTTGAACCATGGCATAGCTCATAACTATGGCGAACAACAGAAGAAACAATGCCACTATAAAAATAGCCTGTTCCTCTTTCGTGAAAGTCTGAATTATATTTTCCATGGTGCAAATATAGTGTTTTTTTTTCAAAAAGAACGCCTAAAAAGGCAAAAAATAGCAAAATAGAGCATTTTGTTTGAGTTTCAAGTGGTTGTGGCAGTCGTTGGCTTTAGTTGGCAGTGACAAGGAAATGAGGAAAAAGCAGATTAGAGAAGTAGAAATGCTTTCAAATCATTACCCAATGAAAACGCCCTAATAAGCATTTTTAACGGTGGCGGTTCAATCTTCTCCATTCTGCGTAAGTTTTGGTTTTGCCATGCAACTCTCATAGTTTAATTTTGCATCGAACAAAAAAGTAAGAATTATGAGATGCACTTTCAAGACAGTCTTCTATGTAAATAGAAGCAAGGAGAGAAATGGAATTGTCCCAATCATGGGGCGAGTGACAATCAACGGAACAATCGCACTGTTCAGTTGCAAGCAGAGCGTTACCAAGGCTATCTGGGATGCCAAGGGCAACAGAGCCATTGGCAAGAGCAAGGAAGCCAAGGAGGTGAACTTTGCGCTCGACAACATCAAGGCTCAAATCGCCAAGCATTACCAGCGACTTTCCGACCGTGAGGCGTTCGTTACAGCTGAAATGGTGAGAAACGCCTATCAAGGCATAGGCACCGAATACGAGACCTTGCTCAGAGCTTTCGACAAGGAGAACGCAGCCTTTGCCAAACGTGTAGGCAAGGACAGAGCCAAGAACACTTACAACAAGTATCTTGTGATGAGAAAGTACGTTGCCGAGTTCATCAAGTATCAGTACAAGCGCAGCGATATGTCCATGAATGAGCTTACCGAGGAGTTTATCCGTGACTATTGCCTTTACTTGAAAAATGTGGTAGGGCTTGCGCAGTCCTCCATTTGGATTTACTCCATACCTCTGAAACATATCGTTACGGCGGCACACTACAACGGCAAGATACCGAGAAATCCGTTTGCCATGTACCACGTTGATCCAGACCACAAGGAACGTGAGTTCTTGACCTTGGACGAGCTTACCGCCATGACTGAGATAAAGTTGGAAGACCCCAACATGGCATTTGCGAGAGACCTTTTTATCTTTGGCAGTTGGACAGGTATAGCTTTCATCGACATCAAGAACTTGACGGAAGATAACATCAGCATGATAAACGGTGCTCCTTGGATTGTTTCCAAGCGTCAGAAGACAGGCGTTCCGTTCCAAATCAAGTTGATGGACATTCCCATGCAGATTATTGGGAGATACAAGGCTTTCAGAAAAGGAAGTCACTTGTTCAATATCGGCAACCTTGACAGCATCAACAAGCGCATAAAGAAAGTTGCTGCAATGTGTGGCATCAAGAAGCGTGTCTCGTTTCATGTCTCACGTCATAGTTGGGCTGTTTTAGCCTTGGAGTACGGAATGCCGATAGAGAGCGTGAGTAAGATTCTTGGTCACACGAATATCACCACGACACAGATATATGCCAAGGTGACAAGCACCAAGCTTGACCATGACATATCTGTCTTTGAAAGTCGAATCAAGGGGCATTTGCCTGTAATGGGAGGAATGGCATGAAAAGGACAATAATCACCGTGGGCGGCAATGGAAGGCTTTCCATTCCGTCCAACTTGGAGAACTTGTGGATGAGTGAGAGTGAGTTGATTGATATGCTTTATATCACTGCCCCGAAACTCACTGCTGTGATACGAGCTATATATAAAGAAGGTATGTTGTCTATGTTGGAGGTCCAACAAAGGGAAGAACTTTCCAAGGGTATTTGGCAAACGTTGTATGGATTCCCTATGGTTGTTGCCATTTGCTTCCGTCTAAACTCTAATGGTGCGGCACAACTTCGTGATGCCATCATCAAGAGATTGTACGGAGCAAAAGAGAAAACAAACATTGTCTTGCAACTCTATGGATGGACTAATTCCTTTAGTTGAGAATGGTCGCTTTTTTGACGCTTCGATGATTCGCTGTCGTATTGACTTATTGACGTACTGATTCATTGTCGTATGGAAGTGCAGTTGCAATTTGATAAAGAAGTATCCATGCAAAGAAGTGTGTAAGCATATATGCATTGATGCCATACGTTTTACATTTTTATCGTATGACATATAAAACGTATGACATGCAGGAATACATTTTTGTTCATCCCGAGGAATGGCATTCAAGGAAAACTCATTCTTCGGGATTTTTTCCGTTTTCATCCTTTAGCATAAAGAAAATGAGCCGTTCCTTGGAGGCTTTGCGCCTCCAGCCACTGGGCGAACCTCCGCAGTGTTTTCAATGGTATTAGATTTACTCTTGCCAAAACATGGTGTCCATAAAGACACAGCAAGGTATGTTTCGAGTTACTCGAAACCTTTTGGGTTGCTCCCAAAGACCTTGCCATAAATGGATGTATTTCTCTCCAAAGTTGAGAAATAATAAAAACTTTATTTTACAACACCTGTTTTGTTAGGTTTACATTGTTAGTTTTACAGTGCAGACACACTCTCTTCCCCTCAGTAGATAGTTATACGTGAAGGTATTGACGGAATTATAGATAGTGTATGCATATTGGCGTTGATTCAAAATGTTCCTGATGTCAAAAGAAATCTTCATGACTTTCTTCCTATATGACAACCCCATATCGAGCAAACTCATTGTCTTTGACACATCTTTCGTCAATTCATTCTTTACAATGTCAGCAGAAGTGTCGAATGTAAAGCCATCGAATGGCATGAGTTTCAATGACACTTTGTGTTGTTGGCTCAGATAGCTGTTGTTCTGATACTCCGTGGAAAGATAAGTTTTGGCAAACATTCCGTTATAAGCCAACTCCACATACTTGCAAGGTTGTGAAGTCAGATATGGGGAGAATGCCCAACTCTTCCAAGTGTATTCCTGCTGAAAATCATTCTGCAAAGTCGTTTGTCGCTTCCATTGGTAGCCACCATTCAAGGAAATCTTTGTCTTGATGGGTTCTATAAATTTAGTGACACCAACTTGCCCCATAAAACTTCTACCTGTATTTGGGGCATATATCTTCGACATCGTGATGAGAGTAGAACTTGCATCTTGACTCATCAGTAAGTTGCTCTTTTCCTGATTATATAGAAAGTCTGCATTGAAGAACCACATTTTCAGTGGTATCTTATAGTCGTAATGCAATGAGGCGTTCAAACTCTTGTTGTCCGCCAAGATACCAGAGCCAACCTTCAGCGAGGTGTCATTGAATCTGACGGGTGTTTTCAAGAAATCCAAAATGTCCCCAAAGGTGCGAGCATAGAATATGTTGGTGCGAAGTACCGAGCGAGAAGTTACCTTATAGTTGCAATATACGCTAGGACAAACAGAATAATACCAAGAACCAGACGATGCGCTTTCCAAGTTGTCCTTATGGATTATATAGTCTATGCGCATAGGTATTTCCAATCGGAAGACATATTTATATTGAGGATGTGAGTACTCATATTGTGGTACCAGAGCCATTCTGAAATTCTGCATATTCACATCATTGCTCTCGTCTGTAGGGTGCAGGCTTGTTTGCACCTTATCCATATAATAATTCAGCAATATTGGTAAATAAATACGAGAATAGAGATGCTTTTTAGACATTGAGAGAGTATTCTCTGTACGAAAACTTCTTCCATTGGCATTTTGTACCACATTATCGGTAGTTTCCTTGTTAAGAGTTATCTTTCCCATAGGAGAACCTTGATACGACATGATAGACGTAACCGCCCAACACAAATCCTTGTGATGCCACAAGGTAGAGAACTTGTTGTTCACATAAAACTCTCTCATGGTCTGCTTCTGGTTAAAGAGAGAACCGTTCTCTTTAGTAGGCAATTCTGATGTCAGAAAAGAACCTGTGCTCGACAGTGTGTTGCTAAGATAAGTCTTTTCTGAGTTGTCTTTGTATTCCAACTGGATGCTTGGGCGATGTATGGTTGATAGGGGAGAATACTCTTGGGCGATAATGACATTGTTATCCGCATCCGCATAACTTCTCGTCAAGCTATAGTCGTACTGACTTTTGGCATAGCTATACCCGATATTACCTTTTAGGGTAACATCCTTTCTTATCTTTCTCAATATGTTGAATGACAATAATCTATCTGTTGGTGAGGCATATCTGTCAATTTCAATAGGAGGAGTGGAAGCGGAAATGTTCTCTAATAAATTAGACAACGTAGATAATGTCTCTTTGTTGTCAAAGTGATTCGTCCCATCAGTCAATGCAAACTGATTGATATTGCCTGCTTTTAGCGAAGCCAACATTTGAAAGTTGGATTTGAAGAGCATACCGGCACCATTGATTTCATATAAGGTGTGTTTGCCTGCCCCTAATGACACTCCATAAGAGCCTACAGGCTTAAACTTTGCCTTGTTGCTCATGTTCACATTGATAGCCACGTTGTCTGAGAATACATCTTTGTTGGCTTTTACGGCTTGGTGGTTACTCAACACTTGGACTGAGTTGACAAAAGAAGCGGGTATATTGGTAGTGGCAATGTTGTATCGTCCACCCAACAAATCCATGCCATTGATATAGAAGTTAGAAATCTCCTTGCCCAGATATTTGATAGAACCTTTGTCGCCTACTTCAATGCCAGGGAGTTTCTTCATGGCATCTTTCAGCGTATAGTCATTCTTTCCGATATACGAGGCTAAGTTGTATGACAAAGTATCCCCTCGTTGGTAGATGGCTGGAGCTTTTACAACAACCTCTTTTAGGTCTGTGGTCTTTTCCTTTAGATTGAAGTTGCACTCTTGTGAGACATTCTTGATTTCTCTTTTGGTTTTCTCGTATCCGATGGCTTCGGCAGTGACGATTAGCTGCTTGGCATCTGACTTAAGTGTTATCTTATAAGTTCCATTTTCTGATGTTCTCGCAAAGCCAAGAGTAGCCTTATCGGCATTTACTCTTACGATGACACCTTCCAAAGCCGTGCCAATGGTGTCACGCACTATTCCTGTAACTACACTTTGGGCAAAAGTGCAGTTACAGAGACAAGCTAACATCATCAAAATTAGAAACCTTCTCATATTTATCAATCTCTTTGTTTACTTCAATTCGAGAGGAACATATCCATTAGGGCGCACTCTCAGTACCACACCATTGACCAAGGCACTATGCCCACCATCCTCATATTTCTGAATAGTCATCTCGCTGATGGATTCTGCAGGAATGTTGCCCATAGGATTTTGCTCAAACTTATTCTTCGCCTTGACAAACTGTTCCCTCGAAGTCTTGATGATATTGGTGTAAGGCTTGAAGTTCATAGGGGTGCTTGATTTACGGAAAGTTATAGCATTGAACTTATGTATGCCTTCTGAATCCTTTGCTGCCAATACCAAGCCTGGCAAACCACAAAGTTTCCATGGTCCAAAGGATGCTGGTATGTCCGTGGAATACCAAACAGTCCAAGTTCTTCCACCATATTCTCCAACAGCTTTCTGACAGGTGTAACCACAGATAGTGTCAATGCCCTCGCTCAGATTCCAATTTATGGGATTGGCACTTTCCGTATAGCTGTAGTAGTTTGGCGTGATTACGCTATAAACGGTCAGTTTGCCCTTAGGCACATTTTGAGAGACTGATTGGTCGAAAAGCAAATCATTTCTCTTTTCCCGTGTCTTGAACTTTTGAATCTCTGATTCTGGCGCTTTGCAAGCAATGGCTGAGTCTGCTTGAAACGCAGTGTAATCAGAGAACATAGCTGAGTTTCTGCCAATTTGAAGAATGGTAGAAGTGACATCAGAAGAGCCTTTGTCATTCTTCATTTGGTACTCGTAGATGCATTCGTATTCATCTACGGAAGAGGAACTCGTTTTCTGCCCGAATGTCTCTGATGTTAGGCAGATGGCGGTTATCAATAAAACAATCTTTTTCATATCCTTTGTCTTTATTGTTGATACTAATGTTATTTCTCTTGGCTTATTGGGCAATTCATAAATGCGGAAGAGTCAACTTTGGGATTAGAATTATACTTCACGAATAAAAGTGACTCGCAGTTTCCAAATGCTCTATATCCGATTTTCTGCAAAGATGCAGGGAGATTGATGCCTTTAAGGTTAATGCATCGGGCAAAGGCAAAATCGGAGATCTCTCTCAAATTGTTCGGAAAGACTATGCGTTCCAAGTTCTTGCAACCAGAAAATGCACGGTCGTTAATTACTTCTAGTTGATTCTTGAATACAAGGGCCTTTATGCCTTCGCAACAAGTGAAAGCCTGTCTTCCTATTTTGCTCACATGCTCAGGTATCACGGATATGCAGACCTTATTACAATCCCAAAATGTCCATTCACCGATTTCTTGCAAACTGTCCGGCAAGACGCTAAGCTCTAATTGATGGTCCATATTGAATGCACTATTGCCGATATACCTCACTGTGTTTGGCATCTTTACGGTTTGAAGATTCTCACAAGTATTGAAAGCTCGTTTTTCTATAATCAGCAAATTGTCGGGAAGGATGACTTGCTTAATGTACTTATTCATTTCAAAAGCCATTTCTCCTATTACTTTTACATTCTTAAGCTCTTGGATGTTATTAAAATCCACAACAGAGTCTTTTCCTTCCCATTTCACAAGGCGAGTTCCATATTGTGAATCTTCTACCGTAAAATGGCTCTTTCCTTTTGCCAATGAAAGTGTTGGTAACCAACAAAGGCATAGCAGAAATAGTACAGCAACAGAAATCTTACTTTTTATCATAATCTTCTATTTTTAGTGTTCTTTATATTCAAAGACGAAAGAATGATAAAAGGGTAAACTACTTTTTCCAATATTTTTCAGCCATAGGCTGTAACCTTTCCTTTATTACTTCCATAACAGTCTTGAAATCAAGAGTTTCTTTCCATTGAATCTTTTTCAGAAATGCTTTCCAGCGAACTATACGTGCTGCGTCTGTCGCAAAACTTTCTGTAAACAACTGCAATTCGGGATTGTATGTAAGCCCTCTATTATCGAAAGTCGCCTTAATCGCATCATATAATGTGTCATCAGACAATTCTCTCTTTGTCAGGAGTTGGTAACAGTCGAAGAAATCTTTCATGCGACTGTTGAGCACATCTCGGTCTATCATCGTATGGAATTTCTCGGCAACAACAGTCTCCAAGGAATATGCCTGTATGTTCACAGATGGAATGTCAGGCAAAAGCAATGGGAAGTCAATAGTTGTTGGATATGGAGTTACAACATCACCAAAGCCAATGTCAACAGACATGTTATAAGAAATGGTATCCATGTGGGCAGTAAAATAGAATCGGGTGCCAGGATACTTCTTTTCAACAGTTATAGGCTCCAACTTAATGCTATTAACATCAAACGATACTCCATCCTCATCGCATACAATGCCCAAAATTTCCTGGAACACGTGCGCAAGGAAATCCCTATCACGGCTAATTCTATCTGCCATGAAATCAACATCTACTGTAGGACGTGCCTCAAGTCCGTTCATAGCATAAAGCAAAGAGCCACCTTTCAGCAAAAAATTGTCCTTATATTGGCTTACAGATACTCTGTAAAGCAACCTCTCGTTGAAATATCTTGCCAAGAGATACATATATTTATAGCCTGTCTCATTCATCAGATTGAGCAAGCGGGTCTTAACAGACTTACCGTAGTTTTTCTTTCCCATCTTATTCTATAGCTATTTCAAGATAATTTTTCAATGTATTAAACACTCTGAGGCGTTGGGCGTAATCCTGCAAACGAGTGAGATTGCGGTTTGGCTTTTTCAGATAGGTGCGTATCACTTCAGCACAAATATCTAACCCCAATTTATTCCTGTATTTTACAGCATCGCAAACACTTCGCTCCATATCGGTAATACGAACATGATACCCTGAAATTTCTGCATCCATAATGCCGAACTCCAAGTTCTCCTTCTTCCAATAATACAGCTCTATCGGAAGCGTATCTGGTATCACCACCTTCCGCTTGTTGGCGATGGCTATACAAAAAGCAGGTGGAACAGTTGTCGAAAGCTGATGGTAAGCCCACGCATTGTACAGGCATACAATACCATTAGGTACAATCCGTTCCACATCAATCATTGTATTAAGCAAAGCATCGGGAACGGCATATACGCCATGACGCAACTTTATCAAGTCGCCACGCTCCTTAGCTCTCAACAGTCGTTTATACTCTGACAGATGAGATATATCAGTAGTGGAGATAGTGCCACCAAGTGCTGCTACTTTGCAAACTATATTGTTCATTTCACCTCTTATTAAATGTCATTACAGCTGCAAAAATACAATAAATTTCGAGAATACGGTAAGATTCTACGGATAATTTCATAAAATACCGCACATTTTTGCATATTTTCAGAGTCCTAATTATATTTGAGATGATAATAAACTCTAAAAAACATGCAACAATGCAGTATTCTAAATTTAAAATTGTATTTTTGCCACCAAGATGACAAAGAGTTGTTTGACAATCAAACGTATGCAAATTGTAGAAATTAGAACCGTTGCTAAATCATTACCTCCATTGAGGTGAAAAACTCATAAATCGCTCATTCTAAGCTATTCGGCAGATTTTAGCGTAATTTTCAGAAAAAAAGGTGTCGCATTCCTATCAAAAAGGTGTCGCATTCCTATGAATGCGACACCCTTTTTAACGTATTTTTTCATTTCGCGATGCGTTTTCCTGGTATTTATCGAAAAATGGTTAATCCTGCTTTTTATCCTCCGAGGCTACATTTTCAGCCATTTTCTCCCGCCATTCGGTAGGAGTACAGCCTTCCTTTAACTTGAAAATGCGGTACAGATAGGGACAGGCAGAGAAGCTGTACTCGGCTGAAATGATGTCAGTCTCCGAGAAGTTTCGGGACCGCTCCGCCTTAGGGATATCTAACGAATGCGACAGGGTAACCATATTCAATATGGTACCCCCACGTGCGGCGCACCAGTCTTCTTCTGCTTCTTTCACTTCTCTTTCCGAAGTCTTTCAGAAAGCATCGGGTGTAAAGTCTTTTCCTTGTCAGTATATTCAAGTAACTTGCGAAACTTTAGTTACCATATAATCAAGGGTCTATACACCACTTGTCATCGTGGCATATAGACCCTTGTCCTGTCACATAAGAAACGCAATCTCTTACTTTTTCATAAACTTTTCACTGAAATCTCTTGCGGGTTTGAAAATAAAGTCGTAACTTTGCAGTAGTGAATTTTAAAACAGATGGTTATGAAGTACTTAGATCCTAAGGCAGACCTTACGTTCAAGAAGATATTCGGCAATCATCCTAAAAGACTGATCAGTCTTCTGAACGCTCTCCTGCCACTCAGCGAAGAAGAGCAGATACACGAGATAAAGTATCTGCCTACAGAACTTGTGCCCCAGCTCGAAGGGGGCAAGAACACCATAGTTGATGTACTCTGCACCGACGTCAGAGGCAGGAAGTTCTGCGTGGAAATGCAGATGGAATGGTCTGACGCATTCCAGCAGCGAGTACTGTTCAATGCATCCAAGCTCTATGTGAGTCAGGCAAAAAAGGGCGGAAAATACAGCGAACTGCAACCAGTGTATTCTCTCAACCTGATAAATGATATCTTTGCGCATGATACTCCAGATTTCATCCACAACTACCGCATCGTGCATGATAAGGACAGCAATAAGGTCATCGAAGGCTTGCATTTCACCTTCATTGAACTCCCTAAGTTCACTCCTCATTCCATTGCCGACAAGCGCATGATGGTCTTGTGGCTCCGTTTCCTCACAGAAATAAATTCCAATACGAAGGATATTCCTTCCGACCTGCTCAATGACCCAGAGATTGGAAAAGCCGTAGAGGATCTTGAAGTTTCCGGCTTTACAGATGCCGAGCTCCGTGCCTATGATAAATTCTGGGATTCGGTAAGTGTTGAAAGAACCCTTCTGGATGACAGATATCAGAAAGGTATGGAAAAAGGTAAGGAAGAAGGAATTGCTGAAGGCATGGAGAAAGGTAGAGCAGAAGGCAAGCATGAGGCCAACACAGAAACAGCACAACGATTGCTGGCAATGGGACTTTCTGCCGAACAGGTTTCCAAAGCTACCCAGCTACCTTTGGAAATCATTAAGAATCTGAGCAATTCATAAAAAATATAATAGCGGAGATATTGATGACAAATATCACCATATAACCAAGGGTCTATACGCCACCTTTTCATCGTGGCATATAGACCCTTGTCGCTTCCCGTGAGGCGCAATGTGTACCCAACCTGTTAATTATAAGTAATAAAAACAAAAAATCTATCGTTTTTGTTACTTATGTGAAACAAAAAGAGTATCTTTGCGAAAAGTTTTACTCGTATGAAACAAAAAATATTAGAAAGACTAGGGTATTCCAATCGTATCGAACGCATGTTTGGACGTGGAATGATGATGCTTCCTTGAACCTGTATCTGCAGTATGGCGGGCTCCCTCAGTTGCGCAGTTTAGGATTGGAAAATACGGATTTGGTAGAAGATTATCTTGACAATGTGTATAATACGATAGTACTTCGTGATATCATAGAGCGAGAAAACATCAGAAACATACCATTGTTGCGAACGCTGCTGAAGTTTGTGAGCGATAATATCGGTAAACAATTCTCAGCAACGAGTATTGTAAAATTTCTGAAAAGCCAGAACACCGAAACGTCTGCCAAGATGATTCTCACGTATTTGGAGTATTTAAGCAATGCTTTTATTATCGATCGAGTTAACAGATACGACATTCATGGCAAGCGACTTTTCGAGTTAGGCGACAAGTTCTATTTCGAAGACCTGGGAATCAGGAATCATATTATAGGTGGCAACAGGCGTTTTGATATCGAAAAGGTGATGGAAAACGCTGTATATATCCATTTGTGCAGGATGGGGTATAAAGTATATGTTGGTCAGATGTATAAGACTGAGATTGATTTTGTTGCCGAGAAAGCGGATAGTGTGGCGTATGTGCAAGTTACCTATCTGCTGGCTTCTGAGGAAACGGTAGAGCGTGAATTCGGCAATTTGAAACTGATAAAAGACAGTCATCCCAAATACGTGATTTCTATGGATAGGCTTTACAGTCAAACCAATATTGATGGCATTAAGCACATTCATCTGCGAGATTTTCTGAAAATGACTACTTTGGTTTGATGCCAGGTAGATTACGAATATCACCATATAATCAAGGGTCTATATGCCACCTTTTCATCGTGGCATATAGACCCTTGTCACAGATTTACACAGATATTTACCTTATAACATAAAATATGTGGGTTCCTAACTTTTTCCGTAACTTTTCCCAGAAAACTCTTGCAGATATGAAAATAAAGTCGTAACTTTGCGCTAGCATTTTAATATAGATGATTATGAAGCAGGTAGAAGAAAGATACATCAAAGCCGAGATTGCCAAGTTTACTCCGCAGGAAATGAGGGAGTACGAGACCAGCAAGATGGCATATCGCGACATCAAGAATTCCGTAGACACTGCCAAGCGTGAAGGCATAGCTGAGGGTAAGGAAATTGGTATGAAGGAAGGTATGGAAAAAGGTATGAAAAAAGGTAGAGCAGAAGGCAAACATGAGGCCAACACAGAAACAGCACAACGTTTGCTGGCAATGGGACTTTCTGCCGAACAGGTTGCCAAAGCAACCCAGCTACCTTTGGAAATCATTAAGAATCTGAGCAATTCATAAAAAATATAATAGCGGAGATGTAGATTACGAATATCACCATATAATCAAGGGTCTATACGCCACCTTTTCATCGTGGCATATAGACCCTTGTCACAGATTTACACATATATTTACCTTATAACATAAAATATGTGGGTTCCTCACTTTTTCCGTAACTTTTCCCAGAAATCCCTGGATATCTTTGCACTGTCGTTCGAAGAAAGGCAATAACAATTTATTAACCCTTTAAAAATTTAAGATTATGGAACAGAAAGGAACATTGAAATATCGTAAA
Source organism: Segatella copri (assembly GCF_015074785.1). NCBI lineage: Bacteria > Pseudomonadati > Bacteroidota > Bacteroidia > Bacteroidales > Prevotellaceae > Segatella > Segatella copri. The sequence continues at coordinate 174,807 of NZ_CP042464.1, read as the reverse complement.
GTACAGCGCACACCTCAGACTGGTGAAAACGCAGGTAAGAAGAAGTGGTATGCTACTTCGGTCACCGGCGCGTAGCGGAATTGAAAATCGCTGGCCGAAGAGTAAAGCAAAGGTAAAGGGCGTGCTGCTTCTGGAGCTTTTTGGGTCCCTAATCCCAAAAATCATATAGAATTTTGGGATTACAATCCCAAAATTCAGTATAAATTTTGGGATTAGGATTTTTTTTCTTATCTTTGTGCCGAAATTGGAACAAAGAACTTTATTAATAATGGAAAGGGTTTAATGATATGAAACAACGCTAACACTCAATTTCCGAATACCTTTCTTACTGCATACGATGTGAAGGAAAAAGCCATCGTAACACCAGAGAATTGGTTGGAGTGGGTGCTATAAATAAAAGGTAAAAGCTACATTTTCAGCCATTTTCTCCCGCCATTCGGCAGGAGTACAGCCTTCTTTTAATTTGAAAATGCGGTACAGATAGGTGCGGGCAGAGAAGCCACAAAACGTACCTCGGCAAGCCAGAGGCGGAAGGTGGAGTTTAGAAATGAAGTGAAGTAGCGTGCCAACTCGTTCTTGGAAATATCCAGCGAGCGCGACAGGATAACCATGATTCAATATGGTATCCCCCGCCGGCGCACCAGTCTTCCAGCTTCTTTCACTTCTCTTTCCGGAGTCTTTCAGAAAGCTTCGGTTGTAAAGTCTTTTCCTTGTCAGTATATTCAAGTAACTTGCGAAACTTTAGTCACCATATAACCAAGGGTCTATACGCCACCTTTTCATCGTGACATATAGACCCTTGTCGTTTTCCCGTAATCAGATATATACTGTAAACCTAATTCTGTTTTAATGACGAGAGAATAGTTTTTTTACTGCAACAGTAATTCTTTTGGCTAAATCATCACAGTCAAAACAACTGTTCTTATTGATTAGTATATACAAAGACTCATTTTCTATTGCATAATGCTTGAATAATCTTTCAGATACCACAGACGTAGTGAATTTCTTATATACACGAAATCGTCTTGTTGCCATTCCTAATTCATCATTTTCATCTTCTGCACCAACAAAAAAGAATGAGGCTTTGCTATCTCTTTTCAATACATCAAGCATAATATGGAACAATGTATAGAAAATGATTCTTGGCTCAAATGTGTTAGTCCGAAGACTAAATTTCAATTTACTATTCATATTGGCTTTATCAAAGAACTTCACGCAATAAGCATGTTCCTGATAACGCTCAACTCTTACAATATAAGAATGATGAGATTTAGCTGACTTGAATCTATATTGCAAAGTTTCAATCAGCCATTCATCAGCACTATCCCTGTCTATCATTTGAAAGACGAAGGGATAACCTTCACTTTCTTCCATATTAATTTCAAATTAACTGTTTATAGACAGGGATGCGGATTTTGTCTAATTGTTCTGCTGTCAGAGCCTTGACATCATCGTTAACCGTAAAATATACAGTAGGATATCGGTACTTACCATTAGGCATAAGTACCTTCGTTACCTGCTTGATAATCTCAACTCCATCAAGCGTAACTATCTTAGTCTCTGTTTTATCTACTATCTTTCCCATAAGCAGAATTTTTGTTATTTGATTTATTGATAATGCAAACAGGCACAAAGAAAACTTGTTTTCAAATTGCCGAGTGCAGCATTTCTGCTGCAAAGATACACAGTTTATTTGTAACTACCAAATTATTCGTGAAGAAAACAACATAAAACACATAAATTCCGACTCTGTCAGCATCCGTATCATATCCCCAAAGGGTTGTAAACGGCATTGTTACCGCCTGCATGCCATCCGCCATATCATAAAAAACAGAATAGCTGAGATGTAGATTACGAATATCACCATATAATCAAGGGTCTATACGCCACCTGTTCTTCGTGGCATATAGACCCTTGTCGTTTCCCGTGAGGTGCGGGTGACTATAATTGCTGGGCACCTAATACTCCTGCCCAACTTAGGAGTATAAGTTGTATTTCTTGTCTCCGCAACTTATAGATTTAAATCTATAGCCAAGAAAATCACAGTTAAGATGTTCCGGGGAGTCTTTATAATTTTCCCCGTCAGGATCAGGCTCCCATCCTGTTTCTGTATATTTATCAGACATCTTTCTCTGGTCGCCAGACAACACCAAATCTATAGAGTTCTCTGTATCAATAAAATAAAAGATTTCCGTACCAGCCTTGGATATATTCCCCAATGTCACTTTTCCGAGCCTTAAGCAGGACACAAAAGCCATGTCACCTATGCTTGTTGCATTTGGAGCATTAACAGCTTCCATATTGTAGCAATCATAAAAGGCTGATTGCCCAATGCTTTTAACATTTGGCAAGTTTATTGATTTTAGCTGAGTACACTCCAGAAATGCTTCAGCACATAATGTCTCAACTCCGTTAACAGTTAATTCAATACTGCCATCATCTGCACTACTTAGGGCATCTTTTATCTTCTTAAGCACATCTCTACCTGCATCTGCATCTAAAGTGATTTCAATGTCCTTTTTACTCGCAGCCAAAGCCTTTTCTATCACCAGTAAGGCTTTTTCTGTAGTTGTTACAGCATCGCCCCCTTCGATAACGCTGCCTGTACTCCAATTAGTAACATTTACATTTCCTACCGCAGCATTATCCTTACCTATTTTTACGTTATAGGTATAGCTTTGGGATTTTTCGTGAGCAGGAATACCCTTTACAAACAAGTCTTTTGACAATGTTGGATTGCCATCTTCATCATTGTATGTCACTGTGAGTTTGAGGAAATTCTCTCCATCTTTTTTTTCACCAGGTGCAACCAATGCATAGAAGACATTATTGCCATTCTCATCAGAAGTTGGATCTTTATAAGCTGTGATTTCTTCTATGTTCTCATTTTCTCCTACTTGCTCTTCTGCCGAAACATGAAGTTTTGAATAAACTTTTACATCGGTAAGCACAGGCTTCAGTCCATCGAATTCATTGCCAAAAGAACTTACTCTGACAACAACACGAGCTGTTTGACGCTGAAAATATAACTCCAACATTCTATCTTGAGGAGCTTTAGCCTCAATTCGATTAGTCCACATATAATCAGACTTGGCTATTTTGTCAAGGGTAGATTGGTCAGCAGACACATATCCACTATATATCGTATTTACAGTGTTTTCACTTGCGCTATAAGGGTATATTGCTTTGAACTCCTGTAAGCCACCCGTCCAACACAAATAGTCACCATTTTCTGGTATCCAATTGTCACCACTTTTAGTGTAATTTACGGTTTTACCATTAGTCAATATGCGGATTAAATCGCCATCATTAAACACAGACAGAGCTTCTTCTGTTTTGCCCACTGGATTACTACGTGTAAAAATACTATTTTTACCAACGTTGGCTGTAACCTCAACTACATTGCTCAAAGTATTTATACCTTGCTCTTCCTCATTAGAGCAAGCAGCGAGCATTGCAACAAATGCTAATGCGCCAATATATTTTGTTATCTTCATATTTTGTATCTATTAATGTCAAACAAACTTTTATTCTGTCTCTAAATTGTCGGTATGCTCTTCCCCCCAAGGACTTACCCCAATGTAACTTATCTGTACCACATCCTTGCCTACCAATAAATGCAACTGATGGCTTTTCCCTGACAAAAATACAACATCATTTTCTGTAGCAGTCCAAACATAAGAATTGCCATTCACTTTAAAACCGATGCTAAATTTCCCAGATGTGACAGACTGTGGGATTACAATAGCTGAATAGTTGAAAGTTGGATGGGCTGTTTTTTCATCGGCTCCATTGAATTTAACAACCTCAGGAGTAATAGCAGTTGCACCTTGGGTGTTATCAACTTTTGCAACTATTGATTCTGCTGTAAAATCCACCTTACTACTTAGGATAGTTCCATTTATCTTTACATCTGTTACTGATTCTGCCGTAATAGGCTTTTCCTTGTTTTGGTTAAACTCATCTCTTAGCTCGATAGTCAGATTCAACTGACTAAGGATATGGGAGAATGTAATGTCAACAGCTTGGTTGGCATTCAATTCCGTACCAGGAGTGAAGTTCTTTTGTCTATAAACAATGAAGTCTGAAGTATAGTCATTAGCATTGCTTTGGTCTGCCTGTACAGCAAAAGCGTAATCATTATTTCCATAGACTTTAACTTTGCCATTTGCATCTTCGGTAGTCTCCTGATATGGCGCATAAGCCAGAATGTCAACAGCGGTAGTTGAATTCTGCCACAACATCTGGGTAGCAGGAATCCAATTGCTGCCTTCCTTTGTTACCTTGACGTTATCATAGGTATATGTTTCGCTATTAGCATTCTTGATGCAGAAGCCAAACGAATTAAGCTTGTCGGTGCTGTTTCCATAAGAGGCACGGGTATTCATGCCATCTACGCTTGTCATGATTCTGACCACATTATCCATTGGATAATTGCTCTGTGCCAATTCATCCTCACTGGAGCAGCTGGCAAAAACTGCCGTTGCCAAAGCTGCCATTGCTAATATTTTAATTGCTTTCATATTGTCGAATTTTATGTTTTAATTTTAAGAAAGTTAATCGTAAGCCTCACCCTTGATAGGTTCGCCTGTAGAACCCCAGTCTGAGATGTTAACATCGCCAAGTTTTATGACGTCACGTCCTACCTCCAGGTTGACGGTGGTAATCTTGCCACTCTCAAACTTGAAAGGAGTTCCGTTGTCGTAGATGAAGTCCTTGCCGCCAATGGTGATGATTATCTTCTGAACACCATCCTGCGGGATGATGATGGAAGCATATTGCTTGTTGGCGGTTAATGCTGGCATGTCGAAGTCTGCTTTATCTTCTGCTACAGCAGACGGGGTGACAACCTTGGTCAGATAATTGATGGTTGCTTTTTTTGCGGCATTGCCTACAGCTACCTTATCTACGGTAGGTCCCTCTGTTCCCCATTGATTCTTATAGGTAAGGTTCACCACAAGTTTTGCCATTACATGGGTAAAGGTGAGAGGAACAGTTTGCTGTTCATCGACATTATAGGATAAGCCATCTTTGTTGACTGCCACCAAGAGGTCGTTTTCCACTTGCTTTGTCTCATCGAATGTATATTCTCCGGCAGAAAGGTCGGATATTGCTGAAATAGGGTATACACCGATGAAATAATGCTTGTCGCGGTTGTTCTTCCAAAGCATCTGTGGAGTGGATACCCATGAACCGTTAGTCAGCTTATTGATGGCGTTATTCACCACACGCTCGCGTGTCTCTGGAGCAACAGTTGCATCGCCAGTCCAGGCATACACGCTGATTTCATCACCCTCCTCAAAGGTTTGTCCACCCTTCTCATCTGTGGCAACACGTGTCATATTGCCGATACTGGTAGAAACGGTGATATACTTGGAGGTCTCGCCTCCGATACCATTCTCGTTGTCAGAACAACTTCCCAATGTCAAGACCATTGCCATCAGGGCAAAGAGATAAGTCTTCTTTTTCATTGTCTTTTACTATTTTATGTTTATATTCTTGTTATGATTCTTGCTAAATGAGAGGGTCGCTTAATCTTCAGGATTCAGGATTTCACCACGATAAATCCATTCCTCAGTCCAATCATCTATCTTCGTGCTCGTAAGATACATGTAAGGTTTCATCTTCTCAAATTCCAAGTTTATCTGATACTTGCCTCCAGACTTCATGACGGGTGCTTCTATGTCGTAGTTACTAACTACTCCCCCAGGAGAAATCAGTTGGATAAACAACTTGGTGGTATGTAAACCGTTGGCTGTCGGCATCAAGCGTAATGTTTCCGTTTTTAAAGTTTCGCCAGGCACTGCGATTCTCAAAGGTATATCACACTCTTCCTTGGTATAGCTTGCCGTCCCAAATGTTCCATCCTCATTCTTTTGCAGGGGAAGGAGTCCGGTTGCCACATTTAGAACCTTGCCTATCATTGCAAAATTGTCAGGAACTCCTTCAATGAAGATGGTCAATTCTGCAAGTATATGGCGCATTTCATTTTTGGTTATGTAGTTGACATTTGATTTGTCAATACCGATGTCCGTGACACCATAATAGGCATGGTCGGGAGAGGCACTTGGATTGGACAATCCAAACATGAGTTGGTTCATATTGAGGGTTGCCCTTGTAGCCTCACCGATAAAAAACAGTTCTATAAGGTTGGTGGCAGCCAGAATCTGATAATGCCCTACAGGAAGAGCGAAGCGTTGGCTTGCCACCTCCTGCGCACTACCATCATGTTTTTCCTCAACTAAGGAACCGTCATCGGCATTGAATATCCAGAGCTTCACATCCTTCACTTCCGTGCCTTTATCAGCTTCATCTGCCCAAGTGAGCGATACCGACAAACCACCCTCATCCTCACCATCATGAACATCATGGTCGCAACTTGCCAACAGGCATGGGACGCATAACAGCACCCATAACCAAATATTAAATCTTCTTTTTGGAAGAATAAATGCAAGTGCTGCGACCAGTAACCGTTCTTTTCCAGTTAAGTAATTTCTCATATTAATCTATTATGTTTTGATTATAATTTACAATATTTTAAATCCTTCATGATACAGATTGTAAAAATCCTGGTGCAAAGTTAAGGGTTTTATATGAAAGTGGGGGGGTAATATTTGTTTTTTCAGGTATGAATTTTTGGTTTTTGGTGTCTCATTCGTGAGCAATGCGACACCTTGTTGGTATTTTTTAACGTTTCCAGACTCTATTCAAGAAGTAATTATCAACAAAGACTAATTATACGTCACCTGTTCATCGAGGCATATAGACCATTCAACACTCCACATTCAACATTCAACAATCTCTAACTTTTTCCGAAACTTTTCCCTAAAATCTCTTGCGTGTTTGAAAATAAAACCGTAACTTTGCAGTAGTGAATTTTAAAACAGATGGTTATGAAGTACTTAGACCCTAAGGCAGACCTTACGTTCAAGAAGATATTCGGCAATCATCCTAAAAGACTGATCAGTCTTCTGAACGCCCTCCTGCCACTCAGCGAAGATGAACTGATACAACAGCAACAATATCTGCCGACAACAGAAGAACTGGAGATTTCCGGTTTTACTGATGCCGAACTCAGAGCCTATGACAAGTTTTGGGATTCGGTAAGTGTTGAAAGAACCCTTCTGGATGACAGATATCAGAAAGGTATGGAAAAAGGTATGGAGAAAGGTAGAGCAGAAGGCAAACATGAGGCCAACACAGAAACAGCACAACGATTGCTGGCAATGGGACTTTCTGCCGAACAGGTTGCCAAAGCTACCCAGCTACCTTTGGAAATCATTAAGAATCTGAGCAATTCATAAGCGGAGATATTGATGACAAATATCACCATATAATCAAGGGTCTATACACCACTTGTCATCGTGGCATATAGACCCTTGTCCTATCACATAAGAAACGCAATCTCTCTTACTTTTTCATAAACTTTTCACTGAAATCTCTTGCGGGTTTGAAAATAAAGTCGTAACTTTGTGGCATGGATTTTTAATACAGATGATTATGAAGCAGGTAGAAGAAAGATATATCAGCTTGCTGACCGACTTCGGTTTCAAGCGAATTTTCGGCTTTGCCATCATTTTTTTGGCAATTTCCAGACTTTTATGATGGCTACCCCTTGCTTCACCTTTGGCAACACCTTCATCAATACCATTCATGTAATAACTCATCAGGACGCCGTAGTAATCATCGGCAGCCTTAATACTTTCATCGTATTTTTCCTGCTCCTCACTACTCAAGCAACGAACATCCGCCAATTTAGCAAGATGATCGAATATCTTTTTCTGTGCCGTAAAAGGCAATCTTTCCAATACTTCAAAACATAAATCCATTTTTCAAAACCTGTCTCGCATTCTTCCTCACTCTTATCAAAGAAAGGAAGAGAAAGATAGATGAAACGAAGCTTGTCAGAAAACATCGAGTCACTAGACTTCTCCCTCAAAGCAACGTCTGTCCTAAACTTTGTCACCTCATGCTCCTTTGGCATAAAATTCATGATGCAAACCACATAAACCGGTACAAACTGGTATAAAATAGCAGTTTCACTTGAAATTACCTCCATAATGGTTCCATTTGCCATCCCTGCGGAAAGCCGAGAGCTTTTAAGTCAATTTCGGGAAACCGAATGAACAACCATGTTATTTTGGATTGCATATCATTATTGGGGGATATAACATTAAGAAAGTACTTGATGATGCACAGATCGAAGTAAGCACGCATGGAATCTGTTGGTAGCGTTATCCATTCTCTTTCAGGACTATTTGGAATCGCTGGCTGAATAGCATTCTGTTTGTTCCATACTCTTGAATGATGACCACAGGCATTTCGAGTAACAGCAATAACTGTAAGCCATGACTCAAACACATTGATAGGCAAACCAAAACGTTTAGCTATGCGTTTGCGTATGCGATTTTGTTTGATGTTACGATAAATAGCATTGACATTTCCAATAGTAAGCAGCTCGCCTAAAATCCACGATGGTGGATATGGCTCAGAATAGGTTCGCTTGAAATGAAGAACAAACTCCTCCTTGGATTTGCTGTATTCCTTGGATATAGCTCGTATTGTTTCATTAAACCTGGAACTATCCAAGAAATAAGAAGAGTCAGTAAGCCAAAAAGGATTGCCCGTCATATCTGCTGTTATTTGCATTACTGCCCGTCTGATAGCAATTTCAATCTTTTCTATCTCATTGAACATGAGTAGTCTCAGTTTCTTATCAAAACGATAAAGCATCATCACTTTCTTGAAGGATGAACCTTCCTTGTATAAATGTGCTGTCTTGGGCATCTTCAACAAAGGATACATATAAGCAGACAATCTGTAATAACCAATATTGTCAAGGTACTGTATGGCTTTGTTCCTATCATAAATCTGTAAACCTCGTGATTCAAGCAAATTAACGAGATTTTCTGAAGATTCAAATCGTTTTGTAAAAGGTATAAGATTTGCCATATTCAAATGTGTATAAATAAAAAACGCCTCGCACGATTTGAGCATTGTTAAGAGGCTTGGCGAGGACTGACGCTGCAAAGATACGAATAATTATTGAAATCACAAAATTTTCCGCAAGAAAAATCTCGCAAAAGTGAATATTTATGTTTAATAGTATAAAAACGAGCAGTAAAACCATGTTCTGCTTACAAAACAAGAAAGAAGGAATGGTATCCGATTATTCGGATTCTTTTGTATCTTCGCGAAATAGAATCAAAAGAAAAGAATTATGAAGAAAGCTACTTCGGTCACCGACCGCGTAGCGGAATTGAAAATCGCTGGCCGAAGAGTAAAGCAAAGGTAAAGGGCGTGCTGCTTCTGAAGCTTTTTGGGTCCCTAATCCCAAAAATCAGTATAAATTTTGGGATTAGGATTTTTTTCTTATATTTGTGCCGAAATTGAAACAAAGAACTTTATTAATAATGGAAAGGGTTTAATGATATGAAACAACGCTAACACTCAATTTCCGGAAACTTTAGTCACCAATATAACCAAGGGTCTATACGCCATCTATTCATCGTGGCATATAGACCCTTGTCGTTTCCCGTAATCAGATATATACTGTTAACCTAATTACTGAAGTTTCGCATGTGGTTTAAGTACGGGCTGAAGGCCCAAAAGCTCCTAGCCCAGGGCAGCGCCCTGGGTATAATAGCAATCTGCAAGGCGCCCTGTAAGGGCAAAAGCTTAGTATATTGCCAGGTATTTGAAAGCTTTTGCCCTTACAGGGCGACAGGTTTGCGTCCATAAACACCCAGGGCGATGCCCTGGGCTAGGGGCTTCTGCCCTTTCAGGGCGTGTGGAGCTTACATGCGAAACTTCAGTAATTATATTTTAATGACGAGAGATCTGCACTATCCCTGTCTATCATTTGAAAGACGAAGGGATAACCTTCACTTTCTTCCATATTAATTTCAAATTAACTGTTTGTAGACAGGGATGCGGATTTTGTCTAATTGTTCTGCTGTCAGAGCCTTGACATCATCGTTAACCGTAAAATACACAGTAGGATATCGGTACTTACCATTAGGCATAAGTACCTTCGTTACCTGCTTGATAATCTCAACTCCATCAAGCGTAACTATCTTAGTCTCTGTTTTATCTACTATCTTTCCCATAAGCAGAATTTTTGTTATTTGATTTATTGATAATGCAAACAGGCACAATGAAAATTTGTTCTCAAATTACCGAGTGCAGCATTTCTGCTGCAAAGATACACTGTTTATTTGTAACTACCAAATTATTCGTGAAGAAAACAACATAAAACACATAAATTCCGACTCTGTCAGCATCCGTATCATATCCCCAAAGGGTTGTAAACGGCATTGTTACCGCCTGCATGCCATCTGCCATATCATAAATTTTCCGACCTCTCACACCACCGTACATACGGTTCCTATTTTGGGTACCTTTTGAGGTACTACCCACCCCCTTATGTACTCTTCAAGTTTTAGCTTCCTCTTGGCATATCCCCAACCATTGCTTCGGGAAGTCAACTCCTTGAGTTTGGCTGCACGCTTGGACTTACAAAATATCATCGAGTCATCGGCATAGCGGACAAAAGGGACACCCTTGCTATTGGCTATACAATCCCCGCTATTAGGGCTTATTAGGGACTTACCCCCATTAGACAACACACATGCTAGTCAAACCAAAACATGTTTGCATGCAAACATGCAAACATCGTAAACCCTGTCTACGATTTCAATTTTGCTTAGTCTTCTTCCTCTGCCGATTCCTGCTTGATTTCAAGCAGTGTACGTTCATACACCTCCTGCAACTGATAACTTGCCACACCTAACGGAGTGGTAATACCACGCAAAGACCATTCAACAACGGACGAGTCTTTATCCTTGCAAAGGAGAATGCCAATGCTTGGATTGTCTCCTTCTCCTTTAAGCAACTCATCTGCTGCCGAAACATAGAAATTCAGCTTGCCGATGAACTCAGGCATAAAATCCACGATTTTCAACTCCACTACCACATAGCATTTCAACCGAGTATGGTAGAATATCATGTCGGGGAAGTACGCCTTTCCGCTTGGCGTATCAAGTTCTATCTGCCGACCTACATACGCAAAGCCCTTACCCAGTTCCAAGAGGAAACGAGTAATATTGGTAGCCAACTTATTCTCCAAATCCATTTCGCTGAACTTGCTCGGTAAAGAGAAGAAATCCAACTTATATGGATCTTTTATAATCTCTGCAGCCAATAGGTTTTGCGGTTGCGACAATGTAACATCAAAGTTGTTCAACGCCTTGCCTGTATGCTCATACAATTGAGACTTAACAACATACTCCAATTCTGTACGGCTCATGTTGTTTTCAACTACCTTATTAAGATAGAACAAGGCTTCGTTTATCGTATCGCATTTGGAAACAATTACCGTTTGGTGTCTCCAAGGCACACCAAGCAGAATCTCCGGAATTGGTGTGTTGGCATTATCCACTTTCTGTAATTGTCCACCAGCCTGGTGGACAAATTCTATTTGACTTGAATAGAACGCAAACCACCGTTTGATATCATACAAGTTGGTCCTGGAAAATCCCTCACTCTGAGGAAATTCCGCACGCAAGTCAAGACTAAGTCTTCCAATAACTTTTGCCCCCCACTTATACTGTTTCTGTTTCTCACAAATGTCCTCGCCCAAACTCCAATAGAATTTGAGCATTTCTGTATTCACTTTGACTGCAGCTTTAAGCTGTGCCGCATGAAAGCGCTTTTTCAAGTCAGACAACCACTTCACATAGTTCTTGTCTGCCATGAATGAGTCGCTGTTCACAAACTGTGGTATATTGTTCTTTTCAGCCATAACACCTAATCTATCTTTAAAAGTCAACTTTCCCGCAAAGTTACGACTTTATTTTCAAACCCACAAGAGATTTTTGGGAAAAGTTTTAGAAAAAGTTATCAGATAGTATTGGGATAGCAAAATCTTTACTTTTTTACCTTTTTACTTTTTTACCTTTAAAAATCCCAGAAATCTCTTGCAGATATGAAAATAAAACCGTAACTTTGCGGCATGGATTTTTAATACAGATGATTATGAAGCAGGTAGAAGAAAGATACATCAGCTTTGAAGCCAGCAAGATGGCATATCGCGACATCAAGAATTCCGTAGACACTGCCAAGCGTGAAGGTATAGAAATAGGTAGAGCAGAAGGCAAACATGAGGCAAACACAGAAACAGCACAACGATTGCTGGCAATGGGACTTTCTGCCGAACAGGTTGCCAAAGCTACCCAGCTGTCTTTGGAAATCATTAAGAATCTGAGCAATTCATAAAAAACAGAAAGCGGAGATGTAGATTACAAATATCACCATATAACCAAGGGTCTATACGACACCTTTTCTTCGTAGCATATAGACCCTTGTCGTTTCCCGTGAGGTGCAATGTGTACCCAACCTGTTAATTATAAGTAATAAAAACAAAAAATCTATCGTTTTTGTTACTTATGTGAAACAAAAAGAGTATCTTTGTGAAAAGTTTTACTCGTATGAAACAAAAAATATTAGAAAGACTAGGGTATTCCAATCGTATCGAACGCATGTTTGGACGTGGAATGATGATTGCATTGACGGGCCAGAGGCGTGTCGGCAAGAGTTGTGTGATGCGGCGAATTTATAATCACATCGCTGAGAATGAAGAAAATCACGTTATCTATATAGATAAGGAGAAAACCTCATTTGATATGATAGCCAACTATCAGGATCTGGAGGCTTATGTAGCAGCCAACATCGTTGAGGGTAAGGAAAACTATCTGTTTATTGATGAGGTGCAGGAGATTTCTGATTTCGAGAAAGCACTCCTCAGTATCCAATCGGATGATACCTGCCAGATTATGATTACCGGCAGCAACGCCAAGATGCTATCGGGCGAACTGGCAACTCGCCTGAGAGGCAGATATATTGCTTATCGCATTAGAGGACTCTGCTATGAAGAGTTCCTGACGTTCCATGAACTGAAGGATGATGATGCTTCCTTGAACCTGTATCTGCAGTATGGCGGGCTCCCTCAGTTGCGCAGTTTAGGATTGGAAAATACCGATTTGGTAGAAGATTATCTTGACAATGTGTATAATACGATAGTACTTCGTGATATCATAGAGCGAGAAAACATCAGAAACATACCATTGTTGCGAACGCTGCTGAAGTTTGTGAGCGATAATATCGGTAAACAATTCTCAGCAACGAGTATTGTAAAATTTCTGAAAAGCCAGAACACCGAAACGTCTGCCAAGATGATTCTCACGTATTTGGAGTATTTAAGCAATGCTTTTATTATCGATAGAGTTAACAGATACGACATTCATGGCAAGCGACTTTTCGAGTTAGGCGACAAGTTCTATTTCGAAGACCTGGGAATCAGGAATCATATTATAGGTGGCAACAGGCGTTTTGATATCGAAAAGGTGATGGAAAACGCTGTATATATCCATTTGTGCAGGATGGGGTATAAAGTATATGTTGGTCAGATGTATAAGGCTGAGATTGATTTTGTTGCCGAGAAAGCGGATAGTGTGGCGTATGTGCAAGTTACCTATCTGCTGGCTTCTGAGGAAACGGTAGAGCGTGAATTCGGCAATTTGAAATTGATAAAAGACAGTCATCCCAAATACGTGATTTCTATGGATAGGCTTTACAGTCAAACCAATATTGATGGCATTAAGCACATTCATCTGCGAGATTTTCTGAAAATGACTACTTTGGTTTGATGCCAGGTAGATTACGAATATCACCATATAATCAAGGGTCTATATGCCACCTGTTCATCGTGGCATATAGACCCTTGTCACAGATTTACACAGATATTTACCTTATAACATAAAATATGTGGGTTCCTAACTTTTTCATAAACTTTTCACAGAAATCTCTTGCGGGTTTGAAAATAAAGTCGTAACTTTGCGGCATGGATATTTAATACAGATGATTATGAAGCAGGTAGAAGAAAGATACATCAGCTTGCTGACCGACTTCGGTTTCAAGCGAATTTTTGGAACAGCAATGAACAAGGATTTGCTCATTTGCTTCCTCAACAGCTTGTTTAATGGCAGACAGGTTGTGAAGGACGTGTCGTATCTGAATCCAGAGCATGTGGGAGATGTATATACCGACCGCAGAGCCATCTTTGATGTATATTGTGAGGGCGAAAACGGCGAGAAGTTCATCGTTGAAATGCAGAATGCCTACCAGACGTATTTCAAGGATCGCGCCCTCTTCTACTCCACCTTCCCCATCCGAGAACAGGCGCCCAAGGGGAATGAGTGGGATTTCAAGCTCAATCATATATATACCGTTGCCCTGCTCAACTTCAGCATGAACGAGGACGCCTTCGACAAGGAGAAAATCCGCCATCATGTGCAGTTGTGCGACACAGCTACCCACAAAGTATTTTACGACAAGCTCGAATATATTTATGTAGAGATTTCCAAGTTCAACAAACCCCTGGAAGAACTGGATACGCTCTACGAGAAGTGGCTCTATGCACTGAAGAACCTCTATAAGCTTACCCAGCGCCCTAAAGAGCTGTGCGACAAGGTCTTCGACCGCCTCTTCGAGGAAGCCGAAATAGCCAAGTTTACACCGCAGGAAATGAGGGAGTACGAGACCAGCAAGATGGCATATCGCGACATCAAGAATTCCGTAGACACTGCTAAGCGTGAAGGTATAGCTGAGGGTAAGGAAATTGGTATGAAGGAAGGTATGGAAAAAGGTATGGAGAAAGGTAGAGAAGAAGGCAGAGCTGAAGGCATGAACCTGCGAAGCCTTGAGATTGCCAGAAAGATGCTGGCAAAGGGTATGGATGAAGCGTCTATCATGGATATGACGGGGCTGACGGCAGAGGAGATAAAGCTGCTGAAAGCGGAGATGTAGATTACGAATATCACCATATAATCAAGGGTCTATACGCCACCTGTTCATCGTGGTATATAGACCCTTGTCATTTCCCGTGAGGTACTGTAAAAATCACTGTATTAAGGACTTATACAATATTCTTTTCTTGTTCAGCAGCAAACGCCAGCATATAACTTATCTATTGGAAATATCAAATCCCAATTCTTTCCCCAAACGATATTACCAAACTCTATCTTGAACTTTTTGAATTTGTTTTCATTCAAGTAAGAGTTATATTGCGGATGTGGGTGATTTCTGATAAAAGCACCTACATCTATCGTCTTAATGGTGTCATCATTAAAGTGTAATTCAACTTTTAATGGCGCCACATATTTTGCAGAAACGATACTTAAGTTCATAATTTCTTCGTTATTTTAGTTGAACGTATTCTTTTCTTATAAATAAAGAAGTTTACCCATTTATCAACTATATTCTTATAGTACTTCTTCACAAAGGCTTCTGCTGTAGCAGCATCCTTCTCACTTAAAGGTGGTATCTTGCTAGAAGTTCTTCTATGAATTTCAACAAGTTCACCATTTTCTAATATTATCTCGAAAATAGCTTCATGTCCATCCTTCATTACATGAACGTGTATTGGTTCATGCTCATTTGAATAGAACAGAAAGATAAATCCGAAGTATTCAAATATCTTTGGCATCGCAACCTCCTTTTTTAATCTATCTTGATTGCAAAGTTACGACTTTATTTTGAAAACGCAAAGAAAACGGGAGAAAAGTTTCGGGAAAAGTTTGGATTCCCGTATTTTATAAGATAAAGGATAGCCATCCCATACCACAAATGAAGGGTCTATACGCCTCCTGTTCATCGTGGCATATAGACCCTTGTCGTTTCCCATAAAGTGCGGGGGGATATGTTTGCTGGGCAACTTATACTCCTGCCCAGTTTGGAGTTAAACAATCTGTATTTATTATGGAACTGGATAGACACATGTAATAGACTTGAAGTCATAATCGAGGAATACTCTTCCATTATGTTCGTCGCTACCACTATAATCTTTAGTAATATCAGCAGTCCAACAATACCCACCTTCGGTTTCGCCACCATTCATAACTTTCTGGTCTTCTGACAAAACCAAATCGATGTATTTAGTGTCGAGACCATCAAAGATACCATTATTTCTGACATTACCATATACTTTTGTAAGATTGCCTAAAACTACTTTTTGAAGCCCTGTACAATCTAAAAAAGCATTTCCCTCGATTTCTGTAACATCTGGGAGGGCTATGGATTTCAGCATTTTACAGTACATAAATCCTCTTGAAGGAATCTTCTTACATCCTATCAAAGTAAGGTTTATACTCCCATACCCTGCATCTTGAAGTCCGATATGTATTGCATCCAATGTTTCTTCATCCGCATCGGGAGCAAGCATGAGATTGATGTAAGTCTTGCCCGCATCCAATTCCTTCTTGACATCTTCCACAATTTGTTCGTAAGTGATACCTTCGTCAGTCAGCGAAACAACAGTAGCATCCAGTGCATAACTCTTAGCATTTTTTGTTTCTTGCGTGAATTTATAAGTTGCCAAAGGAACTTCCCCATATTTCACATCGACTCTGGAATTTGTTACAAAATTACCATATAAATAGGCATTGCCATTTTCATCAGATGTAAGGGCATAATTTTGATCCCATTTCATATCGCTGCTGCCCGCAGGAGTGAAATATTCGGTATCAACTGTTATTTGCTTATTTGGCATAGTTGCAATGCGGAGTCGTGAATAGTTGCGTGTTGCCTCGGCAAAAGATACATTTATACCATTACCAGTGATTATAGCATTTCCCTCGATATATTCATCTGTTCCAGGATCCTTACCTTCTTTCAAAACTAATTTGCCGGCTTCCCATTTGTAATTAGGGGCATAATATACATGAGGTATGTATGCAGGGTCTCCTTCCCGATAAACCAATTCACCACTTGTCAATTCCCAACTCTTGCCATTATATGTAAAGGTTGCATTATGTCTTCCATAAGAGGTATTGTCTATCTCCAGAAGCAACTCATCTCCTTCAGCCCATGAAGTCTTGCCTTCATCAGGTGTACCAATAGCACGAGTCTGTGAATCTCCGAATGCAGGAAATTCACCAACAACCAACTGTACGTTGTTCTTGCCTGTTGTTGCGGTTGTTTCTTCTATATCACTTGTGCATGACGCCATTACTATGGTAACGACTGCCAGCATGATGTATTGAAATATCTTGCGCATAGTTATATCCTCCATTGTTTATTTGAGTTCTTCTTCATTTGTCCAACCAGTCATATTATCTATGCTGATTCTGGTCAGTTCCACTTTGTCTTTTCCTACATCGAGTTTGTAGGTGTAGCGCTCGCCCTCTTGAAAGTCCGTTTGTGATTTTAGCTTTGACACAAAGTTTTTCTCACCTATTGAGAATTTTAAGAATTCCTTGTCTGTTCCCACCGTTCCAGGCACTATGATGGCAGAGAAAGTTTTCACTTCACCATCTTCTGTCTTACAGGCATCCACCAACTTAGCCTCTTGATAATTGGAAGTGTCCATTTTCCATCCATTTTTATCGTCTGGCAATTTAAAATACGCTCCACTGCAAGGTGAGCAAATTTTTGGGCTACTTATGTCCAAATTAGGATATTCTGCAGTACCAACATGATACATGATTGTAACCAAAGACATACGATGCTTCATTGGAATCGTTACATAACCATAAGGAGAACCGTACCAATGACCATTTATTAAATCGGCAGACTTCAAATCTTTTGGTGAGCTTTGATTTGTTGGCAATTCATATACCAAATGAAATGGATCATAATCATCCGATGATGGATATACAGCTAATATAAAATGTTTGTCGACTTCATCTAACCAACGAAAACTTCCACTGCGAGACCATTCGTTTGTTGCACTATTAAAAGAAAGAACAGCCGTACTACCAGCAACGAAATCAGTAAATGTCCCTACTTTCAGTTTATCTTTATCCTCCCAATTGTCACCATGTCCTAAAGTATTGACACGAGTCTGCATACCTCCAACAGAGAAAGTGGCATTGATTTCCTGCCCTTTCAGCGTTGGAGCCATATCTTCATTTTGCGTACATGCTGTAAAGCCCATAGCCATAAGGCCCATTACCGCATAGGAAATTCTTTGTTTTATCGTCTTCATAATCTTCAGTTTTTTATTGTTAGTGAGTTAGTGAGCGGCCAAGCTCACTAACCCTGTATTCCCTATTTTCAGTACCTTATTTATCATTACAAAGCTATATCTGCGTCTAAATCACTTGAATCACCATTTTCCCAAGGAACTATATTAGCTTTTTCTATAGTAATCCCCGTATTTTTAACAGTTATGTTGTATGTATATTTTTTGCCACCTTCAAATTGTCCATTGGTGGATGGTGTTATAGGGGTTGTGTATTTTACTTCGCTATCATTCAACAACAAGTAAATCTCTATATCCATTTTATTGCTTTCAAGGCTTTGCGGCAACATGATATAAGCAAAACTTTCGGCTCTTCGCAAATTTTGGTGCACATAATGCCCAACTGCAGAATTCTTTAAGAAAGTTTTACATAAAATGTTAGCGATTGTCCGACAAAAAATGTAAGTTTATTAGTGTTCAAAAAATAAGACTTACAATGGAGACAATCGCTAACATTTGCAAAGGTACAGAAAATTTAGGAAACAACCAAACGGATTTAAAATTAAATGCTTTTGAAGTGGGAGAAAACCTCGTTGCTTTCCTCATCCCCCACTTTGCTAATTTCGTTATAATCAACTATACCATCACAGAGGATGAAGTGGCACTGACGCTAAAAAGCAAGTCTACTTGCGCTTGCTGTGATCGTTGCCATATCGAGACACATCATACCCGTGGCTGGCAAAAAAGGAAAGTAACCATGCCTCCGCTCGGTGGAAAACGTTTTACACTGATTTTGTATATGCGTAAATTTCACTGTAAGGCCGATGGTCATTTCTTTACAGAGCAACAGCCCGATTGGCTCAACAAGTATGCTAGATTTTCCATTGACTGTACAAGACTAATGAACCAAGTGCACTTACAGATGTCATCAGTCTCAGCTTCCAGAATATTGTCGGATATGGGAATACATTGCTGCCCCAACACATGTATCAATCATCTCAAGAATATAAAACTAGCTTCAGATAGGACGGCAACCAACATTGGTATAGACGATTTTGCTAAAAGGAAAGGCTATTCGTATGGTAGTGCCATCGTCAATCATGACACTGGTCAAGTGTTGGAATTGATTGATTCTAGAGACTCCGAAAAGGTCGCTGAAGTCCTGAGCCTCTATCATCATGTGTCCACCATCACTCGCGATAGGGGCAAGTGTTACATCAAGGCTATAAAGAAGGCTCTTCCTGCAGCAACTGTTGTCGCAGACAAATTCCATATTATGGAAAATTTGACGAAAGCACTTTTCCCACAAGTCCAAAGCCGCTTCTTGCATGAAAGAAAACGTTTGTTGGACAAAAGTGAAATTGGTCCCAAACCTCCAGTCTTAGATCAATCCTGGGTGCTACAAGGTATTTATGCATCTTTGGACTCAATGAGTAAAGACGTGGAAAAAGCTAAAACATTGGCTAAGCGGAAGTTGTGTCTTCAAATGCATGTAAATCAAGAGCTCTCTATAAAGGATATCCATGACAAAACAGGCTATAGCAGTTGCGAGATTAAGAAACTGCTAGATGCAACTTATGAGAGTTTTCTCAACCCTAGCCAACTATGGGTATATAAAAATGTGAAGTACATATCAGATAGAATCTTAGAGAAAAAGACTTTGGAATACTCAGGTGTGGTCAAGGGCGTTCATGGTTCGGGGAAAAAGTATGCAATGAAAATGTTGCTGTCCATTCTGAGGGAGAAATGGAAAAATGAATATGGGGAGTACAAAGAAAGAATGAGGAAATTTCTATCAAAAGAAAGCATACGAATGGAAGAGCATGATCTTTGGAACGCAATTGTACACTTTAATTCAAGACCAAAGACGGAATCTGTCAAGATTTTCATGCAACAAAAAAACATGTATGATTTGAAATACTTTGTCTCCACATTTCAAGGGATATTGAGTGGAGAGAACAAAATGGGACTATACAAATGGATAAATATGGCCATTGGATGTGGGGTGGATGGAATAGAAAAGTTTGCCATGGGTTTGCTTGACGACTACCAGGCCATCAAGAATTCCATTACCAGCAAATGGAACAATGGAATTCTTGAAGGAACGGTATGCAAGATAAAAACAGTAAAACGAATTATGGCAGGACGAGCCTCCATCACCTTGTTGGAGAAAAAGGTTGCGCTTAAGCTTTAGCACTATGTGCACCAAAATTTGCGAAGAGCCAAACTTTCTTCGCTTTCAAAAGGTACATCATTAAAAACACGAGTAAGAGTAGCTCTGTCACCAGCAGTTTCAACCGAACCTGTTCTTGTGTCAAATTTACCGCTTGTAAATATTCCTTTCATATTCAAGCTATTGAATTTATAATTGTTATATTTGACACCCTGCCCTGGCTTAATTTTGAATTCAACCAAACTCATACAATGCTTAAAGCGATGTTCTGCATCTGTAAAATTCACAGTTGGAGATGCTTTACTTGCAGTAGCCCCTGAGGCAAAAAGTACATCAGCCTTACAAGGTTGGTTTGCTTCTACCTCAGCTATATTCCAATTCATTTTACCATCAGTTAAGAATTTGTTATAAGGATAGTATGCACTAAATGTTGTCTCTTTGTTGTCCTTGAAATAGATGATGTTGTTATTGTCAGCAGCTTCAAAAGTACCATCCCCATTTGTTGTTACATACTTTTTATTGTCTCCTGTTGTATAGCCAGATGATGTGGCATATACGCCAATGGCATCATTCTTAGACCATGTATCGTCAGTGGTGGCACGTGTGATGTTTTTAACAATATCCGCCTGTACTGTAGCAGCAACAGGACCACTGTTGCCGATACCGTCTTCTTCGTTAGCGCAAGCTGCAAACAGCAATGCTGCGGCAGCGATGTATAAAATTTTAAACTTCTTCATAAACGTTATATTTTAAGTGTTGTTATTGTGCTATATGTTCATTATTGTCTCCAGCCTCTGTCCAAGGCTTAATGGTTCCAGAAATATCAACGGCAGAACGACTCAATTTTACTACTGTATAGTGGTATCTTTTTCCACCCTCAAGTTTTACAGGCATTGTCCATACGAAAGGAGCGTCGTAACCATTCTTGAGGTCAAACTCTATCACTCGGCTTGCTTCTTCTGTAGGGAGCAGGATTGCCTCATACAGCTTGCCAACTTCGGTAGTTTTCATCGTGATGTCCGCAGGAGTTTCTTCACCAGAGATAGTTCCATCCACAAGATTGAAAGTGGCTTTGGTATTCTGACCTTTCACTGTCACAGTCATTTTCTTAAGGTCTTCTTGCGTGAGACCGTTACCTGGTTGAACATCCAAAATAAGATTGCTTAACTTATGGAAGAACTTCAAGTCAACCTGTGGCGTAGCTTTGTTGCAGCCTTCTGTCTTGGCATACATGAAGTCGATAGCTTCCTGTTTCGTTTGGTCTGTTACATCAAGTGCTACCTTGTAGTCATTGACAGTGGTCTGTGGATAGTAAGAATAGAAGTCCACATCTCCATCTATCGGGAAGAAAACAGTCTTACCACCAGAAACAGGTGAAAAGGCTATACTTCCATTTGACTGATAGCAAACATTGTCAACACCCTCTTGGATAGCATCCGCAGAGAGTGTCTTGCCAGCTTCTGTCATGAAGATACCAATCTTGTCACCATCAGCCCAAGCTACACCAGCAGCACGGGTGTTTACGCTGATACCACCAGTAAACTGCACGGCTACCTTATCGTTCTGGGTAGAAGGTGCGGTGTCTTCTGTACTGCATGAAACCATTGCACCTGCCAAGAGTGCAAGGGCGAAAAACTTCGTCATCTTTTTCATTTTATCAATATTTTAAATGTTATTATTATTATTTGATTTCTACTTCATTGTTGAGGTTCGTCCAACCGTTGATGGTAGCTTCCAGATACATCTTTGGCTGCATTTGGTTGTAGTTGAGCCGCAACTCATACTTTCCTCCAACCTTCATCGCAGGGGCGGTGATGTCATACTCCTGCAAGGTCCCGTTAGGCAGCAAGAGGCGGAGATAAACATGAGAGGCGGGGCTTCCCTGTATGGTCGGCATCAGCCGGATGACTTCTGATTGCAAAGTTGACTCAGTAGCCAAGATAGTAGGCATTTCCACTTCCGTTGGCTTTATGCTCGGCAATCCATATTCTCCATCACTATTCTTCTGTGTAGGGAACAGACACCAGGCTGCATCTAATGCCTTGCCACTCATCTCTGTACCTTTAGGTACATTCTCTATGATGATGGTCAGTTCGGCAAGCACGCTTTTAACAGGATTCTGTACCACATAGTTGCCTTCCTTGTTGTCAATCCTCACGTCGGTCACTCCGAAATAAGCATTATGGTTCACATCCTTAGGATTGGTCAAGCCTATCTGGATATTGTTCCAATTAGTCAAAGCCCTGGTCTGGTCAGTGGTGAAGAATGGCTCTATGAGATTGGTAATAGCCAATATCTGATAATGCCCTTCAGGAAGAGCGAAGCGTTGGCTTGCCACCTCCTGCGCACTGCCATAATGTTTTTCCTCTACAAGCGAACCGTCATCGGCATTGAATATCCAGAGCTTCACATCCTTCACTTCCGTGCCTTGGTCGGCTTCATCTGCCCAAGTGAGTGATACAGACAAGCCACCCTCATCTTCACCATCATGAACATCATGGTCGCAGCTTGCCAACAGGCATGGGACGCATAACAGCACCCATAACCAAATATTAAATCTTCTTTTTGCTTTCATTCTCTATCTTGTTTTAGGAGTTACGGATGAGGATTGGTAAAAGGCAAGTTGATTCCTAATCTTATGCCACTTTCCCACAAGAAGTTGTTCTTATGCAGATATTCCGGCATTCCATCCATACGTTCGCCAGTAAGACGAGTCAAACCGGAATAGATACCAAGTTTTAAGCAAGAGGTCAGCTGGTAGCCAACCTGCAAGTCTGCACCATAACCCAAATGCCAGTTGGTAGAACCTTTTATCACTTTGGCATCATCGGATATAGTCTGAATATCAGCCTTGGTCGTTACTGCATATATATGAGGTGAAACAGCCAAATCCCATCGGCTGTTAGCTGTTTGAGGGAACAGTCCAAGGAGATTGATATTCACTCTTGCCCCATATTGTCCCATTCTGACATGGCTTTTCAGATTGGCATATTCCCAACTGTCCATGCCTAAGACACCTGCCTTGTAAAGCATGCCGTCGCTACCCAACCAATAGTTACGTTCTACGCAGCAGTCTTGTGCAGACAAGTTCATTTCTCCATATTTAGCAGATAACTCAGCCGAGAAGATGGAGTTAAAACGATAGCCCCCATATAAGCCAGCAGCCCAACCGAGACGAGTCTTGTCATGTCCGAAGCTTGAGAAGGTAGAGAAGCCGAAAGGCATTCCACCCTCTACTCCTATATACCAGCCTTGCTGCCCCGTCTTTCCATCTTCTCTTGCTTCTGCTTTCGCGAAAGAAAATGGAAGAATAAAAGCAAGCAATGCGACCAGCAATCGTTCTTTTCCAGTTAAGTAATTTCTCATATTGATCTTTTTTTTATAGAAAATATACTGTCTTTTTCCAAAGAGCAACATACTTTTTTCTTAGTTAAAACTTTCTTCATATCTATTATGTTTTAATTATAATTTACAATATTTTAAATCATTCATGATACAGATTGTAAAAATCCTGGTGCAAAGTTAAGGCTTTTATATGAAAGTGGGGGGGGTAATATTTGTTTTTTCAGGTATGAATTTTTGGTTTTTGGTGTCGCATTCGTGAGCAATGCGACACCTTGTTAGTGTTTTTTAACGTTTTCAGACTCTATTCAAGCCCAGAATCTGTGTAAATCTTTAGCCGGTGTCCGTTGGTTCAAGGCGTGTGTAGCCTACTATCGAAAGTTCTGTACAAAAGAAAAAAGAGGGTGTGTCATAAGCCACATCCCACACGCCCTGAAAGGGCAGAAGCTCCTAGCCCAGGGCATCGCCCTGGGTATAATAGCAATCAGCAAGACGCCCTGTAAGGGCAAAAGCTTTATGTATTATCTGTGAGTTTTTTAAAGCTTTTGCCCTTATAGGGCGACAGGTTTGCATCCGTAATAACCCAGGGCGATGCCCTGGGCTAGGAGCTTTTGGGCCTTCAGCCCGTACTTAAACCACATGCGAAAGTTCAGTCTATATTTGTCGGAATCTCCAAATGTTTTCTAAGAAATCTGCTTATCAAGCATGGAATTTAATCCAAAAAGTTCTAATTGCCATAAATTTCTCATTATGAATCAAAGGAAGAACCGCTTTATACCCCATCTTCTTCCTCTTCTTCCTCTTCAGCAGAAGCGTTGGTATCCAACTTCTCATCCTTTGATATAGAGATACTACCCATTCGGGAAATCTTAAGTACCAGAGGTACATATTCATCACTAGTAACATCAGGCGACCCTACACTTGCTGCGAAGTAAAGATAATCACCTTCTGCTTTCACATAAACAATACCGAGCAAAGCACCCATGTCCTGTGTATGTTTGTCAATATAGGATGTGAAATCTTTCTTTGTGAAAGTACGGCTAAAGAATTCTGTGCCATCGCTTCTCAATACCTTAACCGAAATTCTGTTATCATAATACTTGGTGTTTTCGTCCAACTGGAGAACCGGAAGTTCCTTGTCAGAACTACGCTTCACCACCACTTTATAATGGGAACCAACCCAGTCAGCCTCCCTGGTCTGCTCATAATCACTCATTTTCTGAGTAGCTTTATTCACAACCTTAGCCACCGGTTTAGGAGCAATAATGATATTACTCTTCTTCTTTTCTGTACAAGCCGTCAAGCTTGAAATAGCTAAAAGACCTATTAATATATAATCAATTCGTTTCATTCCGTTATTTTTTATTACTGCAAAAGTACATTTTTCTTTTGAAATAGCCAAAGAAAAGAACCGAAATCTACATTCTTACACAAAATCAGATGCAAAAAAGGCGTCTACTTTCACAAGCAGGCGCCCTACATACCTAAATACTAACTAATAAATTTCCTATTGAATCTTACACGATATAATAAAAGTTCAGTTTATGAATTCTAATCGTAACTTTGACGTAAAGAAAATGAAAAGGTTTAATCAAGATATAAAAAAAAGTGCTTTTTCTGCTTTTTTTTTCATTTCTTAGCAAAAGAACATCAAAAAAAACGATTTTGTTTTGTTTTTCGAACAATTTGCCGTACCTTTGCAGCATAATAAAGACATTAAGTATGAAAAATAGGTTAATATTTATCATTTCTGTATTTTTTGCCTTCATTTCATGTTCGCATCAGCAAACAGAAAAGAAGGAGCAAGTCATCGACACAATACCTGTGATGGTGATGCAGATACAGAAATGCAATCGCTTATATACAGCTGAAGCTCATGTTCATAAGATTATAACACATGATGACCAGCTCAATCTGAAGGGCTCACTGTTCAAGAAAGACTTTAATATTCATGTTCCCGGCTCCAACCGCAAGGTGGCCATTCCGATGGATGCGACATTAAAAGCTTATGTAGACTTTTCAGGATTCTCTGCCAAGAACGTTAACCGACAAGGTGACAAGATAGAAATCATCTTGCCAGACCCAAAAGTGATGCTCACCAGCAGTAAAATCAATCATGAAGGTGTAAGACAATTCGTTTCACTCACCAGAAAGAACTACAGTGATGCAGAACTGTCACAATTCGAACAACAAGGCAGGGAAAGTATTATTCGCGATATCCCGAACCTAGATATTCTTGAGCAGGCACGCCAAAGTGCAGCAAACACCCTGATTCCGATGCTACAGGACATGGGATTCGCAGAAGAGAATATCAAAATCAGTTTCAGGAAGAAATTCACTTTCAACGATCTGAAGACTCTTCTGGATAAGACAACTATCGAAAAGAATCACTAAGCGAGGAGAACAATGATATGAAAAGAATACAAATCATCGTACTATTAGCACTGATCCTTATTCTGGGTGGAGCCTTCTATTGGCTCACCAAAGACAACGAGGTCAGCGTGGTACAGGAAGATAAGACAACCCTCTCACCCACTCAGGTAGAAAGCATCGAGAATATCGGTCAATGGGAATTTCTATCTGTAAGTGATGAAGAACTGATAGATACTATACGCCGTGGCTTTTTTGGCGATGACCAACTGGTACGTATCTATTACGGAACGTTGCGCTTGGGTATCGATATGAAGGATGTAAAAAAAGGATGGCTACAAGCCAGCCAGGACAGCATCGTTTGCACTTTACCTCCTATCAAACTGCTGGACCATAACTTCATTGACGAAGCGAAGACCAAGAGTTTCTTTGAAGAAGGCAAATGGACAGGCAGCGACAGACAGGCTATGTATGAGCGTGCTTATCAAGCCATGAAGAAACGTTGCTTAAACCGCACCAATATCTATACTGCACAGGCGAATGCCAAAACTCAGTTTAGAGAGATGCTGAAAGCAATGGGATTCAAAAACGTAAAGATAGAATTTGAGAAATAACAAGGTTATAACACATAAGTAACTGCGTTATCAGGTATAAAAAATATAGATATAAGATAAACATAAAATTTTTAAGAGATGGATGCAATAAACGATTTTTTCACCGCATTTAGTTCATTCCTCTGGGGATGGCCTATGATTATCCTGCTGTTGGGAACCCACATCTTTCTGACCATCCGCTTGCGCTTTCCACAACGCAAGATTTTCAAGGCAATCAAACTGTCTGTAAAGAAAGACAAGAATGCCACAGGAGATGTTTCACAGTTCGGAGCACTGGCAACAGCACTGGCAGCTACAATTGGTACCGGTAACATCATCGGTGTGGCTACAGCTATCGCTCTTGGCGGACCAGGAGCCGTACTCTGGTGCTGGTTAACCGGTGTCTTTGGTATTTCTACCAAATATGCCGAAGGATTACTCGCCGTAAAATATCGCGTAAAGACCAAGCGAGGCACGATGTTGGGTGGTCCTATGTATGCCCTGGAAAAAGGATTGGGCTGGAAATGGCTTGCAGTTCTGTTCGCCCTCTTTGCCGCATTGGCATCATTCGGAATCGGTAGCACGGTACAGGCAAATGCCATCTCTACCCTGGTAGAAAACCAATACGGCATTTCTCCATACATTACTGGAACCATCGTTACGGCTTTAGGAGCAGCTGTGATTCTTGGAGGCGTGAACAGTATCGCCAAGGTTTGCGGCATGCTGGTACCTTTCATGGCACTCTTTTATGTATTAGGCTGCATCTACATTCTCTGTGTAAATCATGCTTATTTATTGCCTGCCATCCACGTAATCTTAGACTCTGCATTCACGACTAAGGCAGCAGGTGGCGGTTTTGCAGGAAGTACCATGATGATTGCAGCCCGCTATGGTATAGCCCGCGGATTGTTCTCTAACGAAAGTGGTCTGGGTTCTGCACCCATCGTTGCTGCAGCAGCCCAAACCCGTAACCCTGTGCGTCAGGCATTGGTTTCATCTACCGGTACCTTTTGGGATACTGTCATCATCTGTGCCCTTACAGGTCTTGTCATCACCTCAAGTATCATAGCATACCCAGACATCGACTATCATAACGGAGCAGCACTCACCAAGGCTGCCTTCAGTAAGATTCCATATATCGGAGCTCCGATATTGACCATCGGACTGGCAACATTTGCATTCAGTACGACATTGGGATGGAGTTATTATGGAGAACGGTGCGTAGAATATCTGAAAGGCAAAAAGTGGATGCTCTGTTTCCGCATAGTCTATATTGCTACTATCTTCCTGGGTAGTGTCATCAGCCTGGGACTGGTTTGGAACATTGCCGACTGCATGAATGCTTTAATGGCGATACCAAACCTTATCTCCTTGCTCTGCCTGAGTGGTATCATAGTGCATGAAACCAGAAAGTATCTGTGGAGAGACCAGTTAGATAAAGACATGGACGAAAAAGAAATAGAGGAATTAGAATAAAAGACACAGAAAGGAAATACCCTGAAAGGGAGTAAAAATACAAAAGCTCGGCATTGCATCACTGCAGACCGAGCTTTTATTATTAAATCAACAAAAACTAATAAAATATCTTTTCTAAAAACCAAAAAACCTATTCGTTATGAACTTATGGTGCAAAGATACTACCGTTTGCGGAATAAACAGCACATTTTCTGTTGATTTCTATACTTCCTAAAATCCGCAACTATCATCCAATACACGATTAAGGGTAGATTTATGAGTCGTTAGTAGCAGCTTTCAGTAAAAAGCAACAGCACAACATCAATATGTAGCCACCATCCCCTTACCCCACGATGCGACTTGAGGTAATACGCAGATTCAAACCGGAAAGAAAGGATTCTTATCCGAATTCTGTTTTGAAGGGTTTTGCATAAGCTCGGTTCTCTGTGTAGATATTCAGCACGTATTGCCTTGCAGTCATGATCCACTTGGCAGGTACGGAGATGAATCTGAAGACAAAAGCCTTTATGCGACTCGTTTTCTTGAGCCCAAAAGCCTTGGTGTCAAGCCTGCTCATGATGGTCTTGTAGAAATTGTGTATCAATGCAGTAAGCAGAAGAAAGACAGTATTCTCCGCCATGAATGACTTGGGGAGCCTGCTCCAACCGAATCCGTTGTTCATGTCGTCAAAGATACGTTCCTTGCCGCCACGCAGATTGTAGAATTCAACAATGTCCCTTGTCGATGACTTGTAATCGTTGGTCAGAATACAACGGTAAGTGTATTCGCCTTCCCACAGGTCAAGGTCGCCACTGTTGCGTCTTTGTCTCTGGATGACAAGACGATAGCACTTGCCTTCCCATTTCTCAACGAGAATGGAATTGAGTTCGAACTGGATGCCGTTAATCTCCTCCGTCTTCCATCCTCTCAGAGCAAAGATGTCATTGTAGAGCGAACTGCATCGGTTGGCACGGATGTAGAAATGTTTGCAATGCTTCTCTATCTCACTGACGATTTCCTTCGAGCAGGAACCGCAGTCTGCCCTGAAGCGATTTACACGGATGTTCTGGGATTCCAGAAGAGCGAAGAATCTCTTATGGGTGTCTGCCTGATGAAAACGCACATTCGTGTTACCATCGCTGTTCTCGATATAGACTATCTTGTCACCGATAACATATACGCCAGGCCTGTAGCCGAGGAACTTTTTGTAGGTCGGTTTTGCATCATACTTCTCCGTTTCAAGGAACTGATGGTCAAAGTCAACATCGTATTCCTCAATTTCCTTCAACTCGCCTGTAGAAACCAAAGCGTTTATAAGCAATGTGTTGAGTTTGTCTGCAGTATTGAAATCATAGGTCTTGCCTTGGTCGGAAGTATAGGAGATGTTTTCCTGTGTCAGTTCCTTGATGGCTCTGAGGATGGTATCAGAGCTGCATGTACGAAGGGTAGGATGATACGAGAGATGGCGCATCAGTTGTGACGTTACATCTTCCACGCATGAGCCGCCACAGAAATAAACGCTCATCAGCGAACGGACTATCTCGCTGAACTGATATCCGAAGATACTGCTGCATCTCTGACCCAGTGTTGAGTCGATAACGGGTGAAAGCATGGAGTCAAATTTCTCCATGATTGAAAAAATTCCTCCAAAAGGTGTGAGTTTCTCAGATTTAATTTGTATTTTTGCCATGTCATATTAGAGTTTTGCTTGTTTTCTTTTTGCAACACTAAGATAAGTGAAAATTCTGACATGGCAAAATCCTGGGCAACTTTTTGTTGCTCAGGAACTTATAAATAAAGTTAAATTATAGTGTTGCGGAATTAAGGTACTTTTTATTGGGCAAACGTTTGCACAGTTTGCCCTATCAGATTACAATTTATACTGAAGATGTTTCATTGCATGACCACCCCAAGTGGTATCATTGACATATTGGAAACCAACCTTCGTATAGAGACGCTCCGCTTTCGGATTGCCTTTATCACAAAGCAAACCTACAGCAGGAAGTCCTAATTCTCTTGCGCGAGAGATAGCAGCATCCAACAGTTTAGATGCAATACCTTTTCCACGGTATTGGTTAGAAACAGCCAAACTATCCAAATAGAACTCACCTTCCTCTGTTTCAAGCTCCATAGCCGAATAGTCTATTCCAAAAGCCACGATTGCAGCCTCAATAAAGCGCTTACGTAATCTTTTGACGTCAGCACCATCGTATGCAACCAAGATGCCAACAAGAATGCCATCAGTAGACATAGCAACTAATGTGTTCTTATAACTATACTGACTGTCCTCCATCTCTACAAGTTTAGTCATCATACGGTGAAAATCAACCAATGTATGCTGAGGACCAGCAAAATTTTGGCAACACTGCGCATTCATCGCCTCCATGATAAGCGATGCGATATGCGAAGCCTTGTCAGGCGTAGCCTGTTCTATTTGAATTTTCATTATACTATTTTTATTTTATTGCTTTATTATTGTTATTTCTTTCATGCTCCAGCATCGTGAGGAAATTCTACAAAGATTACTTTTTTCATGATTGCAGATTGGGTTTGATGCCTTATCGTTTACAAAGTTACGTATATTTTTTGATAAGAGCAAGTTTTTTATATTTTTTATTCGAAAAAGTTTTTTTATTCGAAAAAAAGATGTATCTTTGCCGCAGGTTTTGAAGCTAAATTTCTATTACTAGCATAATAGAGATACCCAAATCCCTTGGGTCCCAATGCTTCAAAACCTTTTTCGTTTTTAAGAGCGAAAAAAGAGGGTGTGTCATAAATCAGGATAATAGTTGGTGTATAACAGTTGACTACCGCATGCACAACAGGTGTTGTGCATGCGCATATCAGCTGTTATGCAAGCGCACAACAGCTGTTGTGCGACCGAAGATACTGACTGTCTCAACAACATATCCTATCTCTTTCAACAACTTATTCTATCTCTTTCAACAACATACCCTATCTCTTTCAGCAACATATCCTATCTCTTCCAGCAACATAACCCATATTTACCAACGACAAGAAGAGGGTGAATCATAAACTTATGACACATCCTCTTCTTCGCAATATAAATCTTTAATGTTTTGATTTTCAGAATATTACTATAATCACAGAGCTACAGAAGCATCCTTTAAGTCTACTGCCTGTGCCTTGAGCATTCCCTTACCTTTTATCACAACGACACATTTTCCGAAGAATGCCTTGCGATGTGAATCGGTAAAACGCTCCAAAGAAGTCTGACACCCATTATCTGTTCCCAGAATCTTTGGTGTATTCGGGATATTCTGACCATTTGCCTCCTTTTCTCCTGAAACAGAGAAGAAGATCTGGTTATCTGCGTTCGGACAGAGATTGCCATCTTTATCTACTACATTCACCTCGACAAAGGTGGTCGGATCAGAAGAGCCAAAAGCCTGACAGCCCTGATAGGTCTTCTTCAACACAAGATGATGAGGAGCTCCTGCTGTCTTTATGACCTGCTCTCTAAGAACTTTACCATTCTTTCTGGCTACAACCTTTACTTCTCCCGGTTCAAAGTTTACTCGCCACATCACATGATATTCAGTACTCTTTCTGAAAGCATCGCCTTCGTTCTTAGCACCATAGACAGTCTTCTTACGGATACCCTGACTCTTGCCATTGATAAAAAGTTCCACCTCATCAGCATGATTATAATAACACCACATGTCGATGGTCTGTCCCGGCAGCCAGTTCCAATGAGGGAAGAGATGCAGCACATCTTTCTGAGTCCACTCACTCTGATACATATAATAGCTGTCTTTTGGAAGACCCGCCAAATCGATAATGCCAAAATAACTGCTACGGGCAGGATAAGCATAAGGAGTAGGTTCACCGATATAATCGAAACCGGTCCAGATAAACTGTCCGCCCACAAAGTCGTTGTGCTTCACCACATCCCAGGTTTCTTCGTGGGTACTACTCCATGATGCGTGGAAATTATCATAAGCCGAACACATAAACGAAGGATCGGTATAAGGCAACCACCATTCCTTTGGCGCAGTATAAATGCTGTCGCTAGGCATCATATAGTAGCCACGAGTCTGCAAGGCAGAAACACTCTCCGACAGAATGAAAGGCTTGCCAGGGAAATTCTTTGGCACATCCTTCACCCACTGATGGTGATAATTGAAACCTATAACATCAATAGCCCCACTCTTGAAGAGATGATTCTTCGGGTCGGGCTCATTACAGCCAGCAGTAACAGGGCGATAGCCCCAAGGATCATACTCCTTCACGATTTTTGCCAGATGCTGGGTAAGAAGCGAATTGACACTCAGTTCATCACTATGTGCCAAAGTTGAAGCATCATGACCGGCATTCAGAACCAGGTTAGCCTGCTCCAGACTGAGCGTATCAGCAGCCGCATCCGACCATTGTTCGAGTACCTCATTACCGATACTCCACATAATGATACTTGGATGATTACGGTCGCGCTTGATGAGATCAGACAGATCTTTCTTATGCCATTCATCGAAGAAACGGGCATAATCGCCATTCGATTTCTTGCGGCGCCACATGTCGAAACTCTCGTCCATAACGAGGAAACCCATCGAATCGCACATGTTCAGGAGTTCTGGTGCCGGAGGATTATGACTGCTTCGGATAGCGTTCACGCCCATATCGCGAAGGATGGTAAGCTTACGGTGCATCGCATCCTCATTAACGGCAGCACCCAGGCAACCGAAATCATGATGCTCACAGACACCATTTATCTTGAGATTCTTGCCATTGAGGAAGAAACCCTTCCTTGCATCAAACTTCACATCACGGAAACCGGCAGTTGTCGTAGCAACATCCACTACCTTCCCATTTACTAACAGCTCACTCTTGACAGTATAGAGATATCCCTTTCCGATGTCCCAGAGATGCGGATTCTTCACCTTGAGTTTCTGTTCCCGAACACCCTGACTCTTGGCTACAATCTTTCCTGCAGCATCATAGATGGTGTTACGGACAGAGAGTTTCATCTTATTACCGGAAGCAGCGAAATCCACCTTAACCCTGACATCACCCTGTGGAGAAGTTGCTACATACTGTCCCCATTGGGGAATATAAGCAGATTTCATGGTTTTGGTGAGCCAGACATGGCGGTAAATACCGCAACCGGAATACCAGCGGCTGTTAGGCTGGTCGCTGTTGTCTACCTTCACTGCAATGACATTATCACCCTTCTTATTAATATAAGATGTAAGATCATACTCGAATGTACTGTATCCATAAGGACGGGTTCCGAGTTTATGACCATTGATATACACGGTAGAATTCATATATACTCCATCAAAGGTGATGGTAAAGCGGTCATACTTTTCCTTCGGATTCACCGAGAAATGCTTACGGTACCATCCTATGCCGCCCGGCAATGCACCACCACTGGCTCCCGAAGGATTCGAAGGAGAGAAATCGCCCTCTATCGCCCAATCGTGAGGAAGATTCAAACTTCGCCAATGCCGGTCTGAATAATCAGACTTTGACATTCCGGCACTATCTGCTAAAGTGAAAAGCCAGCCTTTATCAAAAGACTGGCGATCACGGGCGCTCAACGATTGAGCGCCCAATAGAAAGATTGCTAAAGCAAATATCTTCTTCATATTACTTCAGTTTTACAGTAACTGCCTTACCAGCATACTTCACCATCTTGCCCTTAGGCGCCTTGGCGAGGCTGATACCCTGCTGGTTTTTATCACAAACAAGTACGATATTGAAGCGACGCTTCTGTAACATACCATCAAAAGCACCCTTACGGGCAGCGATAGTAACGGTCTTCTGAGCATCATTATACTTGAAGTCTATCATAGCATACTTACCCTTCTCGTAGTTGTAGTTGGTTCCCTCATCCTCATAGAGTGTATAAGAACCGTCCTTGCCTGCATAGACATAGAGATCGATGAGCTCAGCCTTTTTCTGATCGCTCCACTCCATCTCTGGACCCACAGGAAGAATAGAACCCTCTGGAACAAAGACTGGAATCTTATCGAAAGGCGCATCGGCAACGATTGTCTGTCCACCGGCATAGTGCTTACCTGTATAGAAATCATACCAGCCCTTCTGCTTAGGAAGATAAACATTGCGGCTGTACTTCTGATACTCGCCTACAGGACAAGCCATGAGAGCAGGACCGAACATCCACTGGTCTTTGATGTCGTAAACATTGTCATCGCCGTTGAAGTCCATTACCAATCCACGCATCATCGTATAGTCCTTGAAGTGAACCATACCCGCCATACTGTAGAGGTAAGGCATCAGACGGTAACGGAGTTTATCGTAAGCCACGATGGTCTTATAAGCCGGATGATCTGCCGGAGCAATGTTCCAGACCTCACGGGTAGGCCACTGACCATGAGTACGATAAAGAGGTACGAAGCAACCGAACTGGTTCCAACGCGCCTGCAACTCGCGCCATTCCTTCAAGTCAGCATTCTCCTTACCAGTCTTATCAAATTCCTGCTGGGCAGCCACATAACGGTTTTCTACACAGAAACCGCCCTGGTCCATTCCCCAGAAAGGAAGACCTGCCATAGAATAGTTCAAACCTGCTGTCATCTGGGCGCGCATATCTTCCCAACGGGTAGCAATGTCGCCAGACCAGGTAGCCGTACTGTAGCGCTGCTCACCTGCAAAGCCCGAACGGGTCAGGAGGAAGACACGCTGGTTAGGGTTCACGCTGCGCTGTCCGTTATAGATAGCATCAGCATTCACGATGCTGTAAGCATTGAAATATTCGGTTGATGTACCGAGGGCAGTAGGACCTGAAAGGGCCTTGCGGTACCACATCGGGGTACAGTCGCGAACGTTTGGTTCTGATGCATCCATCCACCATGCATCGATTCCGAACTTATACTTGGTATAAAGATTCTCGTCCATCTGGCGCCAGAACATCTTGCGGGCACCGTCAGAATAGGCATCATAGAATGAACCGCGGAAGCCGAGCCAGTCGTGAATATCATCCTTGATAGCCTGATGATACATCCAGCCCTTGCTATCGAGTTCCTTATAGTTCTTGACTGTATCGTAGAACTTAGGCCATACGGAAATCATGAATCTTCCGTTCATCGCATGTACGCTGTCGAGCATCGCCTGTGGGTTTGGATAGCGAGCAGCCTCAAACTCATGACTTCCCCATGAATCCAGCTTCCAATAGTTCCAGTCCTGAACGATATTGTCTACAGGAATATGCAGGTCGCGGAACTTCTTCAGGTTGTCCTCAATGTCCTTGCTGCTCTGATAGCGCTCACGGCTCTGCCAGAAACCGAGGGTCCACTTAGGATAAAGCGAAGCCTTGCCGGTAAGCGTACGGTAACCGGAAATCACCTCATCGAGATTCTGAC
Organism: Segatella copri; assembly: GCF_015074785.1. Taxonomy (NCBI): domain Bacteria; kingdom Pseudomonadati; phylum Bacteroidota; class Bacteroidia; order Bacteroidales; family Prevotellaceae; genus Segatella; species Segatella copri. The sequence continues at coordinate 139,512 of NZ_CP042464.1, read as the reverse complement.
CGGCGATGAAGTAGTAATCCATGTCAGGAGACATTTCGCTCCAGATGCTCAACTGGTTCTTCTCTGCCTCAGAACGAGGAGCTGCTACGCGAAGACCGCAGTAAGAAACATCACCATCTGGCTGCCACTCGATGCGGATAGGAGTCTTTACGCCCTTCTTGATAGGAGTTTCAAACTTATAAGAGTTCGGATTCCATGCTGTACGCCAGCGCTCAGGCACAACCAGTTTGCCATCGATATAAATCTTCATATAGCCGGCATAGTAGAGGATAAACTGATAGAAGCTGTTGGTTGGAGCCTCTACATAACCCTCGTACACCACCTTGGAACCATTCAGCGCAAAACCCTTTGGCAGGTTCTGAATGCCGCCATTATCTGTCTTGTTGCAAACCTCAGAAGTCTCAGGCATTGCATACTCAAAGTAAATGCTATCTTCGCCTCGGACAATCTTCTTACCGTTCTTGTCTACATAAGTACCTGTCAGCTGACCTTCCTTTCCATCCTTATCATAGAGTTTGAAGGCACGGTTGAGCTGGAGATAATCTTCCGGATTACCCCAACGGCAATAAGAATAAGAATCCCAGAGAATGCCGTAGTTTTTATTAGAGATGACGAAAGGCACACTCACCTTAGTATTATACTGGAAGAGGTCTTCGTTCTTGCCCTTCATGTTGAGTTCCTCACTCTGATGCTGACCGAGACCATAGAACGCCTCGTTATCAGGAGAGTTGAAGAGCGCACGCCATGACCATCCGTGCTTCTGTGCTTCAGGAACCTTGGCAATGTCTACACCGATTTCACGGTCAGGCACAGTGAACGGCTTGAAAGTCTTTCCGCCCTGTGCAACCTCGTTGAGAAGGACTTTGTCTTTCAGGTCATAGAAGGTAATCTGACCCGTAGCCTCATTCATGACAGCACGCATAGCTGCAGTGGTAATGATGAGATTGTCTCCCTGCTCTTCCACCTTATACTTTGCCTTGCTGTTTTGAGGCACAATAATCAGACTCTGTTTATTACGGAAACTCTGTTCGGCTGTAGCCTGAACACGGATAATCTTATCGCTCACCACCTGGAGGCGAATCTGACTAGGACCAAAATTCTGGTGTTGCTTCAACTGAACAGTGAGATAATTACCATTCTGGTTGAAACCGGCTGCCTGCATGCCTGTGGCACTCATCAGCAGCACTGCTGAAATCAATAATGTTTTAGTTAGTCTCATTTTATACGTTTAAAGGAAAGTTTAAAAATCTGCGGCAAAGATACGAGAAAATTCCCGTATCTTTGTGCGCAAATGTTATCTGTATGTGTATAAAATGTTAATCAGATGCGTAAACTACTCTGATTCTGACAGATTCTTACGATATTGAGACGGCGTAACGCCATACGCGTCTTGGAAGTATTTAGTGAAATAACGCGGATTATTGAATCCCACCTTATAGGCTATTTCACTGATGTTCAAGTCGCCCGAGCGCAGCAGATGCTCTGCAAATTTGATACGCTTGGTTCTGAGATACTCAGAAGGTGTAATACCCGTCAGCGAAATCATGCGTTTATATAATTGTACGCGTGAAATGCTAAGATGAGTACTGAGCGATTCTACCGATGTTTCAGGATTGCTCATATTGTCGCGGATATAAGCATTCACCTCATCAATAAATTTGCGGTCAGCCTCTGTTATTACATAATCTGTGCTCACATTCTTGCGTTTCTTCAAGAGGTTCAGAATACAGAGATTCAACATATCAATATCGAATGGTTTGGCAATATACTCGTCAGCACCACACTTCAGACTTTCCTTGCGTTGCTCATCTCCCATACGGGCTGAGAGCATGATGAAAGGTATGGCTGTTGTTTCGTCATTGTCCTTACACATCCGGCAGAGTTCGTTACCATCCATCACAGGCATCATCACATCGCTCAGGATGATGTCAGGACGACGGTCGATGATCTTGTTCCAGGCATCCTGACCATTGACAGCCTCAACAACCGTATAGTCTGTCAATACTTCGTTCATAAACTCACGGAAGTCCTCACTGTCGTCAACGAGGAGCACTACCGGCTTCTTGATCATCGATTCTCCAGGCTGATGCGCATGTTTACTCATTCCGTAGAGAACGTTCTTACCTGCATCCGGATCCTCATCAGTAGCCTGATGCACCGTGGTTATGATAGGTGCTGCTCGCAAGGAACCGAGATGTGCCGTAGAATTGGAGGTGGTACTGCTCTCTATCGGAAGGTCTACCATAAAGATGGTTCCTCCGCTTGGATTATCTGTAACATCTACCTTACCGCCATGCAGTTCGGCAAACTTCTTTACCAGGTTCAAACCTATTCCGCTACCGCCCTGCGGCTGCATTTCAGTGCCATTAACCTGATAGAAACGCTCGAATACATGTTCCTTCTCCTTATCGCTGATGCCCTTGCCAGTATCTGATACTGAGATGCGGAGCATATCCGAATCCTTATCTCCTACACGCTGGCGGAGTGCAACACTCAGAGAAACGGTGATAAATCCTCCATCTGGCGTAAACTTATAGGCATTGCTCAGGAGGTTGTTCACGATCTTTCCTACCTTATCAGCATCAAACGACATCTGCAGACTAGGCACCGTAGAATCGAAGGCAAGCGTTACTTTGCTGTTTGCCAAAGTACGGAACGAAGTACAGATATTGTCAACGAAGCTCACAATGTCGATATGCGACAGGGTAAGTTTTTCCTTGTTCTGGTCTATCTTGCGGAAGTCGAGAATCTGATTTACCAGATTGAGCAAACGGGTAGCATTGCGATGAATCATCTCCAGCTTTCTGCGTTTACTTTCATCTCTTTCTTCTCTGATCATACTAACCAGCGGCGAGATAATCAGGGTGAGCGGAGTACGGAGTTCATGACTCACATTGGTGAAGAAGTTGAGTTTGAGTTCGTTCAACTCCTTGGTCTTCTTGATACTGTCTTCCTTGCTCTGGAGTTCGAATTTAACACGCTGCTTTTCGAGCATGCGTTTACGATAGAGATAGAAAGCTACACCTATTAATATAATATATACGATGAACGCCCATATAGAGAGATAGAAAGGCGGGTGAATATGAATCTTCAGCGTGTTCACCTCATCGCTCACACTACCATCAGCATTCACCACCTTTGCCTCCAGAACATAGCTGCCTGAAGAGAGATTGGTAAAGGTAGCCTCCGGACGTCCCTCAGGTGTCAGCATCCATTTGTCATCAAGTCCCTTCATGCGATAGAGGAAACGGCAACGTGCCGGAATACTTACCTGGTCGGAAGCCAGCTGTATGGTAAACGCCTTATCCTTATAGCTGAGATCCAGTTCTGGGTTTGTATCAAGCGATTTAGCCAGAGGCACTCTTCCTTCAAACTCCTCACCTGCCTTCAGCGGATGATCGAAGAGTACTAAACCGCTAAACAAGACTTTTGCATGTTTCTGGGCAGGAAGGATCTTGGCAGGATTGATGATATTAATACCATCCTGACCGCCGATGGCGATGGCTCCATTTCTCATCAGACAGGCAGAACGCTGGTTAAACTGGCGGCTCTGCAAGCCATCGAGCGAAGTGAAACTAATCATCGTAATGTCCCATTTGCCCTGATTGTTCTTGGTCAGCGTAACACGGGTAACGATAAATTCAGAAACCAGCCAGATGTTATGCTGCTTATCTTCGAGCACCATACAACCTACCGTACCCTGCGTACCATTGAGGTCATTGATTGACTCCAACTGTCCTGAAGCCTCATCATACATGGTGACGCCCGCAGGCGAAGCCATCCACAAGATGCCTCGGCTATCCTTCATCATGTAATTCAGGGAAGGACTAGGGAAAGGCTGTCCGTCCTTGGTTGTATTCACATTGGTTACCTTTCGGGTTCCGAAATTAAAGATAGAATAGTTCTGCGAATGACCTATCAGAATTTCATCTTTATTCGGCAGGAAGAGCGAGTTGATAAAATCGCTGGATATGCCTGAGTTCTGAATATTGTAGGTTGTAAACTTACCACTTTCAGGATTATAAATCTGGAAGCCTGAGCCCAAGGTTCCGATAATCAGGCGATGATACGGATCTTCAGCAAGACACCAGACGCTGTTATTGGCAAGTCCGCCTGGAGCTGCCTGAAAACTCTTCCATCTGCCGTTTTTATATTGGGCAAGTCCACCATTGAAGGTTCCGAAATACATCGTACCATCACTCATGGTTACGCTGCTGACGATAATATCCGAAGCCAGACCGGTTTCAGCCTGTCCGAATCGCCAACTCTGTCCTGTAAGCGGACTGTAGCATACAATACCGCTATCATTGGTTCCGCACCAGAGATTACCATTCAGATCCTGCGTGATTGTACACACATCACCAAGCGGAATAGTTGTGAATTTCTGAGCGTCAGGCGAATAATAAGCCACGCCGTTCTTGTAACTACCTACCCAGATAGCTCCCTCATCATCCACATAAACCTTCTGCAGGGAATTGTCAACGATACTTCCCTTTGCTTCGGAATGAACATATTGACGGCAGATTTTGCGTTTGAAATCAACGAAGAAGAGACCGTTATGGTCGGAAGCCACCCAGAGATTGCCTGCCTTATCGCGGGCAATATCACGCATCAGAATACGGGTTGGGCAAGGAATAGCAATGCCCATGTTTGTAAGATAAGAACGGGCATCGGTCCATTTCCCGGTCTTAGACTGATACACATAATTGGCATTGCTTACTGAAACCCAGAAACCTCCTATACCATCATAGAAAGTATAGGCACCATTATCACCGGCTACTTTATGGGTGGCAAGGAAGGAATTGTACCAGAGAACCTTCTGTTTCTGTCCGTTGACACGGCAGATTGTACCATCAGCATAGGTAATGAGTGCATCGCCGTCAACCTCGGTTATTTTACTGATATTTCCCTCTTTCAGACAGCCCGGCTGAGCCTTTTTGGTAAATTTAAAAAGATAAGTATTCTTGATTTTGGCATTATGATAGTAGAGTCCCTGTCCGTAGACAGCTATCCACATGTTCTTATCCTTATCTATCAGGAGTTTATAAGGAGGTCCCTGCACGTGGATGTTTTTGAGCCATTCTTCCGATTTGCGGTCAAACTGCTCTTCATCATATTTATAGATGCTGTAACCCATAGAGGTATGCACCCAGATATTTCCATCATAGTCTTGCTGAAGTTCATCTACCGAATTGTTAGGCAGCGACTTATCATCAGTGTTGCTATAATAGAAAGTTTTCATACGGAAGCCATCAAAGCGGCACAGTCCCGACTGGGTACCGAACCAGATGTAGCCTCTGGTGTCCTTGAGGATAGCACCCACCTGACTGTTCGTAAGTCCATCATGATTGGTGAGGCTGCTGAATTCTACGTTTTCATAGGCAGCACATGCTCTACCCGGCTGCATGAGCAGCAAGAGCAGAAATAGCACGATGGCATGTTTCAAGTAGTTTTGTTTTTTAATCATCATAATCGTAGGTTTAATTTACAGTTCTATGAAAATAGGAATTATTTCACGTCGTTTTTTTCAGAACTTTCGCGTATTTTCAGTATCATCGGTACCACTTTCTTGTAGATTTTTTCATCACCATTGATACTTCTCATGAGAAGATCGCAGGCTGTGGTTCCCTGTTCGTGCGCCTTGTCCATGATAGCCGAGAGTTTCGGCGTAACGAAGGCAGCAGTATCACCATCGGTAAAACCGATAATAGCAACATCCTCTGGTATGCGAAGCCCTTTTTCCTTGATAGCATCGAAGGCGGCATAGGTGATAATATCGTTAAAGGCGAGGATGGCATCAGGTCTGTCCTCCTTTTCGAGGAGACGGAGGGTAGCGTTTCGGGCCACATCGAAATCGATTCTGTCGCAGACTACGAGGTCACGGTCGATAGGGATGCGGTTCTCTCTCAGAGCCTCCAGATAACCGTGTTTTCTGCGGCGCACCATATCAAGATGGTTTGGACCGCCGATGAAGGCGATGCGGCGCGAACCGGTATCTATCATATGCTGGGTAGCCTCCTGGGCTGCAACATCACCATTGCCTACTACCTGGGAGAACTTATCTTCTAAGCAACAACGGGCAAAGAACACCAGTGGAACTCCCATCTTATGCAACTGCTCGAAATGAGAATAGTCGACCGTATCCTGTGCCAGACAGGCGATGATGCCTTCCACATGCATATTCAGGAAGTTTTCTACCGCTCTCTTCTCGTGTTCTGTATTCTCGTGGCTATTGGCGCTGATCACCGAATAACCATTCCTTACGGCATAATCTTCTATACCATCCAGCACGGCAGCATAATAATGAGTCACCAGGTTTGGCACAATTACACCAATCACCCTAGGTGCTTCTTTTCTGAGGCTCTGTGCAAAGGGGTTTGGTCGATAATTGAGCTCCTTGGCAAGGCTTTTCACCTTTTGAGTCATCTCCTCACCCACTTCATGGCTGTTTCGCAAGGCTCTAGATACAGTTGCTATGCTGACGCCAAGTCGGTCGGCGAGGTCTTTCAAAGATGTTCTTCGTTGTTTCATATTCAGTTTATGCTTATTATCGATATACATTTTGTATTCACATATTCTGCATATTTTGTCTTTCCGACAGCAAAGTTAGTGAATTCTCTGCAAAGATAACAATTTCTTTCGAAAACGCAAACGTTTACGTTATTATTTTTCTGAAAAAAATTATTTTATAAGAAAAAAACTCGTAATTTTGCAACCTGAAAAGTAATGAATAGTTGATAATAAGTTAGTTAGAAACAAGTGTGGGTTTGGAATGTCGGGAGACAATCCAAACTCTTTTTTTATGTCCCGATGTCAACAGATTACCTGCCAGGATACAAAAAAAGATGAGGGCACATACTGAATACTGCCCCCATCTGATATGGTTATTACTGCTTAAAAACAAATTTCTTCTGTCCGGGATAGTTGACGAATATCGCTACCAGCAGAGATACAATACTCTTCGGAATCATATAATGCAGCTGAATATGTTCGTGCGCATTCAGAAATTCGGTCAGGGCGATAGTGCCGCCCGAATTGAGCATCCAGCTGATGCCCCAGATGATAAAATAGCGCCAGGCGACACTCTTTTTCTTGCTCTTGGAATCGCCGAACACATAACGGTAATTCAGTATGCAGTTGGTAATGCCGCCACTTATCACTCCCAGCGCATTGGCAAGTCCGTAATAAATGCCGATGATATCTGAGAGGAAGAATGCCAGTCCGAAGTCTATCACAGAGGCGCAGGAGGCAGTCAGTTCTGCCTTGCCGAAGGTTACGAGTTCTTCTTTAATCTTGCCCATATTCTCTTGGATTCCATAAGCAGTACGCCTACTATCGTAGTAAGAATACCCAACATGACATCGATGATATAATGATGACCGGAATAGACTGCCGTCCACCAGATTCCCAGACAGATGCAGGCGAAGAGCACCACCGTATACCAGCGTTTACGGCTCATCACAGCATAAATCGTAGTGAGGAACATATAGGCAGCATGCAGACTCGGCACGGCAGCAAAGACATTGGCATTCTTGCCATAGAGTCCGTGGAACACGTGCAGTCCGGTCATTGCGTCCCATCTGCCCAGACCAGCCACATTGCCCGGTGTATTGAGCACAGCCTTGAAGCCATAGTTCATCGCATACCAGGGCGGAGCAGCCGGATAGATGTAATAGCCGATGAAGCCGATGACATTCACCAGCAGGAAAGCCCAGGAGAAACGCTTGAACCAGTTAAGCTGTTTCGTAAGATACAGATAAAGGGCAAAGGCGATAGGCACCGGAACCCAGCAGAGATAGAAGATGCCTGCCCAGAAATCAGCAAAACCGCAATGGTGAACCTTGAAGTATTCGCCCGGAATCATCAGCTGGCTATGGTCGGCTACAGCCTGCAGTTCTGCGCTGGATGAAGCAGCAATGCCGAAGAGCGACTTTTCTGCATGATAGAGATTCGCCACGTCAATATCGTTCACCATATAGTTAGGATAAAGGCGCATCGAATCGTAGATGATTCCAAAGAGGAACCAAGGCAGAAAATAGAAGGCAAAACGGCGTGTCTTCTTCCAGGCTGCGAGTACCGCCAGGAGGATAATCAGATAGATACTAAACACTTTTTTCTACTTTTTATTGATAGAACTTGAGTTTATTATTTATGAGCGTTCATCACAACATAACAATGCCAGATGCGCCAGAAAGCGGTGATGTTTGCCAGAACGGCAATCAGAATCATTCCGCCAGCCAGCCACCAGATATTGCCTGTAAAGCCGGTAATCATCGCAGTAGCAGCGGTAACGACAACGCGCTCAGGACGCTGCATGAAACCTACCTTGCACTCAATATCCAAACCCTCGGCACGGGCACGGACATAACTTACCATCACAGAACCGATCATCGCTGCAAAGGTGACTACGCTCATCCAGAACCAGATCATATCGCCCTGCATACGTACGAAGATGAGGCAGATGCCAAAGAGACTTACCAGTTCGCTGTAGCGGTCGAGTGTAGAATCCCAGAGTGCACCGAAGAGACTGCTCTTGCCGCTCATACGAGCCAGACGGCCATCCATCATATCGAAAAGACCGGCTGCGAGGATGATGAATCCACCCCATCCTACAGTAACCATGCAAGATGCATAATCAGCCTGTTCAGTTCCGAGCATCCATGCAGCATCGAGGAAGAAACCGGCTGCCACGATATTGCCCAGGAATCCTACGAAGGTGACAATGTTAGGAGTAATACCTACTGCTATCATCGCCTTGATAAGTGGATTGATGATGGCATAGATAACTTTTTGTAAGAAATCTCTATAATTCATATTTTAATCTATTTTTTATTGCCTGTTTAAGAAATGTCTGTTTAAGAAATGTCTGCTTAAGAATTTGTTTCTTTAAGAATTTGTTTCTTTAAGAAATGTCAGACTAGATGATTCCAGCCGAAACCAGTATGATTTTGATGATGACTAAAGAAACGGCTGCATAGAGGCCGCCCAGCAGATCATCAGCCATCACGTAGAAGGCGCCTTGCCTGTTATCCAGTTTCTTGATGCCCAGCGGTTTCACCATATCAAAGAAGCGAAAGAGAACAAGTGCCACCAATGCCCACCACCAGGCATCTTTCACTTCGCCCTGAGCAGTAAGCGGGGTCAGCAACGACAGGGGAATCCACACGCCAGCCATCTCGTCGATGACCACACGGCTGGGATCCTCACCCCAGTAAGGCTGCAACTGCGCTGTTGCCCAAGTGCCCAGAATAGTGGAAACAATGACGAGAAAGAAGGTGATACTCTGCAGACTCTCGCCCGTAATACCGAGTCCGTAAGCCAGGGCTGCCCAGATGAGGGTTGCCAATACAGAGCCAGCCGTTCCCGGTCCCCAAGGCCAGAAGCCACTGCCGAAACCGGTGCCTATGATGACGGGCAGCAAAGGGGGCCGCTCGTCGGTAAGATTTCCCTTGTTATTCATTCTCTTTATGTTTAATAAGCCCGCAGAAGGGCGTTTCTTCTTTAAATTTCAGTGTGCAAAATTACGCTAAAAAATTAAATTAACCAAATAGTTTTCTGTTATTTTTCTGAATTTCATCAGATATTGACAGATAAAAAGGTGAAATAGAGCAATATGAAGGGGATTTATACCACTCAGGCTCGCACGGCGAAGAGCAAGAACAGGCTGCAGAAGGAACTGCATGGAAGCCTTTTTCTGAAAATCTCATAAAAAACTGAAATAATGAATAGGTTTTTGCGTCTATTTACGAATAATGTTATAACTTTGCATCCTGAAAAGATTAAATCATGGGCGGAGAGCCCCTATATATAATAAGGTATAAAAAATGAAAGGTATTAAAAAGTTGTATTTTACAGTCATCCTTCTGATGATTTCTACACTTCAGATGATGGCTCAGCAGAAGATAACAGGCCGTGTCATCGATGACGACGGTTTTGCCGTACCGTATGCAAGCGTGCAATACAAAGGACATAAAATCGCAGTTTCAAGCAACGGAGAAGGTAAGTTTACCATTGACAAGAAGCCGGGACTCATGCTCACCGTAAGCGCACTGAGCTACAAGAGCACATCGGTGAAGGTTGACGAAAAGACCAACTTTCTGGAAATCAAACTGAAAGACGATACTCACAAACTTACCGAAGTGGTGGTAAAATCGAAAAAAGGCCGCTACAAACGTAAGGATAATCCTGCCGTAGAACTGATGCGGCGCGTGATTGCTGCCAAGAAGAAGAGCGATCTGAGCAATCACGACTATGTGCAATATGATAAGTATCAGAAGATTACGCTCGCGCTCAACGACCTGAAGAAAGAACAGCTCGAAAGCAAGTTCTTCCAGCGCCGCCAGTATCTCCTCGACCAGGTAGAAACCTCTCCATACAACGGAAAGCTCACCCTGCCTGTCAGCATCGACGAGACGGTTTCACAGCATATTTACCGCAAAGATCCGAAGACCGAAAAGGACATCATCAAGGGTCAGCAGAGCAATGGAATCGGACAGGTAATCCAGACCGGAGAGATTCTCAACACCGCCCTGAAAGAGGTGTTCACCGATGTGGACATCTACGATGATTACGTGCGCCTGCTGCAGTATCCCTTCCCATCTCCTATCGGCAGAACTGCCATCAGCTTCTACCATTATTACATCGAAGATACGGTGTATGTGGAAAGAGACCTGTGCTACCATCTGCAGTTTATCCCAGCCAACAGCCAGGACTTCGGATTCCGAGGCGAACTCTATGTGCTTGCCGACAGCAGCCTACACGTGAAGAAATGTAACCTCTACATGCCTCACAACAGCGATGTAAACTGGGTTACTGACATGAAGATTGAACAGGAGTACACCAAGCTCGACAACGGCGAGTGGGTGCTCTCTAAAGACGATATGATAGCCGAACTGCACGTCAACAAGCTCCTTCAGGACCTGCTGGTGGTGCGAAACACGCGAATCACCGATTATGCCTTCGATGCCTTGCCGAAGCAGCTCTTCAAGGGCAAGGCGAAGATCAGGCACGATATGGATGCGATGAACCGCGATGAGGCTTACTGGAACAAATACCGACAGGTGGACCTCACGAAGAGTGAATCGTCGATGGACAGTTTTATCCACCGCATGGAGAACTCCAAGGGATTCAAATACATCATCTTCGGTGTGAGAGCCCTGATGGAGAACTATGTGGAAGTGGCTCATACCAAGGGCAAGAAGATAACAGTGAAAGACAGTCTGGGTGTTGAAAGAGACAGCATCATCAACGACCGCCGCAGCCTCTTCGACCTGGGACCTATCAACACGTTCCTCTCCAACAACTACGTAGACGGCGTGCGCCTGCGTCTGGCGGGCAGAACGATGGCAGCCCTCAACCCTCACTTCTTCTGGGATGGTTACGGCGCCTACGGTCTGAAGAGCAACAAGTGGTATTACGGCCATGTGCTCACCTATTCGTTCAACAAGAAGAAGAACAGTCCGTTCGAGTTCCCTATGCGCAAGCTTACCTTCGAGCTGGGGCATGATATTACATCTCCATCCGATGATAACCTGCTGCACAACAAGGACAACTTCTTCATGACCCTCCGTGCCACTACGCAGGACCAGATGTATCAGTATCACCGCCAGAAGGTGACCTTCACCTACGAAACCGACTGGGGCTTCCGCTTCGACACCAGCCTCCGCTGGCAGAGCAACCGCACCGTGGGCAATCTCCACTACTACAGGGTGAGCGACGGCGAGGAAATACGCAAGATACGCACCACAGAGGCGAGTGTAGGCTTAGATTACAACCCGGGTGTCACCTATGTCAACACCAAGCAGCAGCGCCTGCCAATCAACCTCGACAGTCCTGAAATCTCGCTTCGCCACACCATGGGCTTAGACGGATTCATGGGCGGCCAGTATCAGAGCAACCTCACCACGCTGGGCATTTACAAGCGCCAGTGGCTGGGAAGCTTCGGCTATATGGATTTCAACATCGTGGGCAAGGCGCAGTGGAGCAAAGTGCCTTTCACCATGCTCATCCAGCCACCGGTCAACCTCTCTCTCTTCGAGCAGGAGGCAACCATCAGCATGATGAAGGACTGGGAGTTCCTGAGCGACCGCCAGTTGTTCTGGTCAGTAGCCTGGGATATGAACGGAAAGCTGCTCAACCGCATTCCGCTCATCAAGAAGCTGAAGTGGCGTGAATATGTAGCCATCAAGGGTGTTTGGGGCGATTTGACCAGCAAGAACGACCCGAGCAAGAACCTCAATGATGAGAAGCTCTTCAAGTTCCCTACCAACTCCTATACCTTTGGCAAGACGCCATACTGGGAGTTTGTAGCCGGCGTGCACAACATCTTCAAGTTCTTCGGAATCGACTATGTTCGCCGCCTCAACTATTATGACCATGCAAACATTTCAAAATGGGGCATCCGTATGGGTTTCCTCATGTCATTCTAATAAGAAAAAAGATGCCTTGATGCAGTTTTTTACTGCATCAAGGCATCTGCGTACATATATAAACTACATATAAGAGAGTAAACACAATGAAGATTCTATTAGCAGACAAACAGGACATCACAAGAGCCGGATTGAGCTATGTGATCAGTAAGATAGAGGGTTTGGAAACCCGGACCATCGAAGACAAGGCAGACCTGATGCTTGCCTTAAAGGAGAATGAGGATACGGTTGTAATACTCGACTACACCCTTTTCGACATCAATGATGCTGCCGAGTTACTTATTTTAAACCAGCGTTTCCCATACACGCGCTGGCTACTGTTCAGTGAGGATCTGAGTGCCGATTTTGTTAAGATTCTCATCGCCAGCAGTACGCAGTTCAGCGTATTACTGAAGGAGTGTTCGCTAATGGAAATCAAGGAGGCGATACGTTTTTGTGTGGCAAGCAACCGTTTTGTCTGCCAGCGCATGATGGAGGTTCTTCTGGCTCCGAAACAGGAGGAGCAGGAGAAAATCAACCTCACCAAGACTGAGACTGAGATTCTGAAGGACATTGCGCTGGGAATGACGACGAAAGAAATAGCCGAGAAGCGCTTTTCCAGCTTCCATACAGTCAATACCCACCGCAAGAACATCTTCCGCAAGCTGGGCGTAAACAACGTTCACGAGGCTACGAAATATGCGCTGAGAGCCGGTTTGGTTGACTCGGCAGAATATTATATTTAACTATTAACTTTTCATTGGGGGGTTAACAGGGTTAACAGTTAACAGCTGTTTTTTGCATGGTCCCCCTCGCGTACCTTATTATATAATAATATATATATACTTATTTTTATATAAGTGTGTGGATGGAAGTATGCATTTTTGGGGTGTTAACTGTTAACCTGTTAACCCCCATCTTATTTTTCTCTTTCCAGAGCGCATCTTTTTATCTTGACGAGTGCCTTATATTAAGACCGATAAGAGACTTAAATGATGACCAGCAGGAGGCTTCAATGATGCCTCACGAGGGGGCAATTAATGCGTCGCGACGGAAGAATTGGTGCGTCGCGACGGAAATAATTGTGCGTCGCGACGCAAAAAATAATGCATCGCGATGGAAAAAACAGCCATTTTACAGCCATTTTTCATCCTATCGCGATGCATTCTTAATTATCTCAACCGGAAAGCTATGAGTTGAGAACCGGAAAGCTATGAGTTGAGAACCACAAAACTATGAGTTAGTTTTTTTAACTTTTTAGCCCATTTTCTATCTTTTTTACGCCTAAACGGCTCAAAACAGGGGCTTTTAAATCTTCTTCTTATAGCAGCGATGACGGCGATGCTGTTCGCTCTCCAGATACTGCCACTGACTCTGAACACCGGTATTGGTCTCCATCTGCGGCATTGCCTCTGCCCATTTAAAACCATAACGGCGATACTGCTCTATCAGATCGGCAAAAATAAGCGCATTGGCTCCCTTCTTGCGATATTCCGGAAGAACACCAATCAAGAGCAAATCCACCGTATCCGTCTTGTGCCACTTCAGAACCTTCAGCACCTTCAGCCAACCCGTAGGGAAAAGCTTGCCATCGCCTATCTCGCGCAGCGCATCGGTAAACGAAGGGAAGGAAACACCAAAGGCTACCAGCTTGTTGCCAGCGTTGCCATCCACCACACCCGTTACCAGGTTCAAGTCAGCCTTCTTGATATAAGTATTTACATATTCATCTATCTGCTTCTCCGTAAGCTGCTGGAAATCATAGAGATTCTTATAAGTTTCGTTCACGATTTCGAACACCTTCCTGCCCATTCCTCCCGAGGTCAGTTCCCGGCGGGTAAACTTATGAACATGCAGATTATATCGGCTCTCTATCATCTGGGCAGTCTTGGCAAACTTAGCCGGCGTCACTTCCGGAATTCTGATGCGGTACTCCAACCAGTCGTTATCCTTCTCATAGAGCGGATAACTCTCCAGATGCGTCTTATAATAAGGATAATTGTAATTGATATACATCGTAGACTTCCGGTCGAAGCCCTCGATGAGCAAGCCTTCACGGTCCATATCCGTAAATCCGAGCGGCCCTACGCATTCGTTCATTCCCCTGCTCTTGCCCCAGTTTTCTACCGCGCGCAACAAGGCACAGGAAACCGCAACATTATCCACGAAATCGAACCAGCCGAAGCGAACCTGCTTTTTGTTCCACTGTGCATTGGCACGATGGTTGATAATGGCAGCAATTCTACCTACGATACGAGCCTCGCTGTCAACCGCCAGAAAGTATTGAGCCTCGCAGAATTCGAAGGCAGGATTCTTCTTTGGGTCCAGCGTATTCATCTCGTCGAAACGCAAAAAAGGAATGGCAAACTTATGGTCTCTGTAGAGATCATAATGAAACTGAATAAAGGTTTTCAACCCCTTTTTTGTTGTTACCGGTATGATTCTTATCTCATCATTCATTAGTAATCTGTTTTGTATATATATTCAATTGCGGTGCAAAAATACGATAATTTTATGAATAATGCAACTCTTTTCTTATAAATTTATAAAAGATGGTTCATAATTGTCCAACTTTGTGGATATTTATGTACCTTTGCAGGTTGAAATGCCCAAAAAGAGCATCATAAAATATGAAGAAAGAGAAAAGAGACAACTATACGTTCCTCACACATGCCCCTGTGCATCATGTGATTTTCACGATGGCCATACCAACGATTATCAGTATGCTGTCGACGAGTTTGTACAATCTCGCCGACACCTATTTCGTGGGCAGCATCAACACGCAGAGTGTGGCAGCGGTAGGCGTTTCCTTTGCAGCAATGGCTGTTATCCAGGCGATTGGTTTCTTGTTTGGCCATGGTGCAGGCAATTATGTTTCGCGACAGTTGGGCGCCAAACATACGGAACAGGCACAGAAGATGGCAGCCACGGGCTTTGTGCTGAGTTTTCTTACCGGTCTCCTCATCGCCATTCTGGGTCATGTGTTCCTCACTCCGCTCTGCCTTCTGATGGGTTCTACGCCCACCATTCTTCCTTATACAGAGCGTTATCTGGGCATTATTCTGCTGGGTGCTCCCTTTATGACCACCTCGCTTACGCTGAATAACCTGATGCGCTTCCAGGGCAATGCGATGTATGCGATGAAAGGCATCATGTCGGGTGTGCTGCTCAATCTGATTCTGGCTCCTCTGCTCATTCTCTACTTCCAGCTGGGCATTACCGGAGCCGCCGTAGCCACCCTCATCAGCCAGTGTTTCGGCTGCGCCATGCTGTTCTGGATGACGCATAAAGGCGAGAACATCCGCATCCGTCTCAGCAATTTCACCCCTACCCGCGCCTTTGCCAAGGAGATTATCTTCGGCGGAACCCCTTCGCTGTCAAGACAGGGACTGGGAAGTATCGCTACGCTGATGCTCAATGTGGCAGCAGGTGCGTTTGGCGATGCAGCCATTGCGGGCATGAGCATCGTTACCCGCATCTCCTTCTTCACCTATGCGATGGTCATCGGTCTGGGACAGGGATTCCAGCCGCTCTGCGGATTCTGCTACGGAGCCAAACTCTACGACCGCGTAAAGGAAGCCTACTTTTTCTGCATCAGATGCGGCACGGTTTTCCTCAGCGTCTGTGCCCTTCTCGGCTTCATCTTCTCAACTTCCATCATCAGCATCTTCCGCGATGATGCAGCGGTTGTAGCCGTAGGTTCGGCAGCTTTGCGATGGCAGGTGCTCAGTTTTCCGCTCGTAGCCAGCATCGTGCTCACCAACATGCTGATGCAGACCATCCGTAAACCGGTGAGAGCCAACATCGTAGCGGCGGCAAGAAGCGGACTTTTCTTCATTCCGCTCATCTTCATCCTCCCCTATTTCTTCGGACTGCTGGGCGTGGAGATGTGTCAGATGTGGGCAGATTGCTGCTCATTTGCCGTTGCGGTTCCGATAGCCTGGAGCGCTTTCAGGGATATGAGAAGAGAGCAGATGGAACTCGGGGAAAAACACTAGAATAAGAGAAAATACTTGAGATAAGAGAAATGGAGAAAACTTATTACATAGGATTGGACGTTGGCTCTACGACAGCCAAAATAGCCGTTATCGACAGCGATAACCGGGTAATTTACTCAAAATACGAACGCCACAACGCTCGTGTCAACGAACTTGTGTCGCAATATTTCGATGAGATTTCAGCCCTGGTGGGCGATGCAGAGGCAAGAATCTGCGTAACGGGAAGCGTAGGAATGGCTACTGCCGAACAGCTCCAGGCGGAGTTTGTACAGGAGGTGGTGGCTGCATCGGTCTATGCCCGTACTGCCCATCCTGAGGCGAAAGCGCTCATCGATATTGGTGGCGAAGACGCGAAGGTTATCTTCTTCAAGAAAAACGGAAATATGGAACTGCGCATGAACGGCAACTGTGCCGGCGGAACGGGCGCTTTCATCGACCAGATGAGTGTGCTGATGGGCGTAGAGAACCAGAAGATGAGCGAGTTGGCGATGAAGGCAGAGCACGTTTATCCGATGGCTGCCCGCTGCGGCGTATTCGCCAAGACCGACATCCAGAACCTGATGGCGCGCAATCTGCCCGAAGCCGATATTGCAGCCAGCATCTTCCATTCCATCGCCGTACAGACGGTGGTAACGCTTTCTCACGGCATCAGTTTCGAGGCTCCTATCCTGCTCTGCGGCGGTCCACTGACCTTTCTTCCGGCTCTCCGCAAGGCTTTCTGCGACTATCTCCATCTCTCTCCAAACGACTTCATCGTATCCGGAAACAGCAATCTCATTCCAGCTCTGGGCTGTGCTTATCGGGCTAAATCGGCAGATTCTGCAGCCTCAGTTTCGGTACTCAGAAGTCGGATGAAAAAAGAAATACAAACGGAATGGACCAGCAGTCTGCTGCCTCTGTTCAAGAACGAGAAAGAGCACCAGGAATGGCTCAAATCAAAGGCGAAATTCGCTACCGAAACCCAACCGCTGAATAAAGGGAAACAGCAGGTTGTGATTGGTATTGACTCGGGCTCTACTACGACGAAGATTGTTGCGGTAAGGGTGAATGCGGAGACGCCTACGCAAGATATTGTCTTTACCAATTACCGCCTGAACCTGGGAAATCCGATCAAGGCAGTAGCGGATGGACTGAACGCCCTGAAGCAGGAAGCTGCATTGCGAGGGGCTGAACTGGAAATCGTAGGCTCCTGCTCTACAGGTTACGGCGAAGAACTTATCAAGGCGGCTTTCGGCCTCGACAGCGGCATTATCGAAACAATGGCGCACGAAAGAGCAGCTGCCTCACTCATGCCTGACGTGAGTTTTATCCTGGACATCGGCGGACAGGACATGAAGGCTATCTTCGTGGAGAAAGGGGCTGTGGTGCGCATGGAACTCAACGAGGCTTGCAGTTCGGGCTGCGGAACATTCATCCAGACCTTTGCCAACAACATGGGTTATTCTGTAGGCGATTTTGCCCAACTCGCCTGCCACTCGAAGGCTCCCTGCGACCTGGGAACCCGCTGCACCGTCTTCATGAACTCGAAGGTGAAACAGGTGCTCAGAGAGGGCGCATCTGTAGCTGATATTTCTGCCGGAATCTCTTATTCGGTCATCAAGAACTGTCTTTATAAGGTATTGAAACTCCATGGTAATGAGAACCTTGGAGGCAAAATCGTTGTGCAGGGTGGTACGATGAGAAACGATGCGGTGGTAAGAGCATTCGAGTTACTCACCCATACCGAAGTGGCACGAAGCAACATGCCTGAACTGATGGGCGCCTACGGCTGTGCCCTTCATGCGGCGGCAGATTACAAGCATCGCACATCTGCAGAAGACGAGCACCCTGCCTCATCAAGATCCATCGATGATCTCCAGAATCTGGCTCATTATGAAACCAAGCAACTGCAATGCAAAGGCTGCGAAAACCATTGTTATGTTTCCCGCTACACCTTTGCCGGCGGCAACCGATTCTACTCCGGAAACAAGTGCGAGCGTGTGTTTAACAACAAGGGAGCAAACGGAGGAAAAGGCAAAAATATTTACGAATACAAATATAGTTTACTCTTTGACAGAGAGACGGTTAACCCACTTGACGTTGTAAAACACAACGTCAAAGTAGGCATTCCTCGCATCCTCAACATGTACGAGGAATATCCGTTCTGGAATGCGCTGCTCCGGGCAGCAGGATTGGGCGTGATTCTCTCTTCCGATTCCACTTTCAGCCAGTATGAAGGAGCCTTGAATACGGTGATGAGCGACAATATCTGCTTCCCGGCTAAACTGGCTCACAGTCATCTGAAGGAACTCAACGAGAACCCGAAGGTTGACCGCATCCTCATGCCATACGTGGTTTATGAACATAATGACGACCCGAAGAATACGCTGAACAGCTTCAACTGTCCGGTCGTTTCGGGCTACAGCGATGTCATCAAGTCGGTCATCAATCTGAAGAAACCAATCGATACGCCCGTCATCAACTTTGCCCAGCCTAAGGCGCTGGAAAAACAGATTACCGATTATCTCAAGCAACTGGGTGTAAGCAAGAAGACTGCCCGTAAAGCGCTGAGAGAAGCCCTCTATGCTCAGGCAGTATATGCAGCTGAGATTAAGAAACAGGGCTGGAAGATTCTGAAAAATGAAGAAACAGAGGCTCAGAAAACGAACGAAGACAAGATTCTGAAGCCGAACAAGGGACTTACGATTCTGCTGGCTGGCCGTCCTTATCATACCGACCCGCTGATTCAGCACAAGCTGAGCGAGATGATTGCCAATCTGGGAGTCAACGTCATCAGCGAAGACATCGCCCGGGGTAATCTCTTTGCAGATTTCAAAGACTTCAATCTGGAGAACCTGGCGGCAGAAAGAAATGAGGCTGCATTAGCCAGCCAGGACAACAACGAAGCATACAACTGTCAGCCAGAGACTTATCTCGTGAAGCAATGGGCGTATATGAACCGCATTCTGAAGGCAGCACAATGGGCAGCCGAACAGGGCGATGAGGTTCATTTCGTCCAGATGACCAGCTTCGGCTGCGGTCCTGACAGTTTTATCCAGGACGAGATTCGCGACATCATGAAGCGCCACAACAAGCCTTTCACGCTGTTGAAGATAGATGATGTGAGCAATATCGGCTCCCTGAAGCTCCGTGTCCGCTCGCTCATAGAAAGCCTGAAGGGAGTAAAGGAAGTGAAGAGTGAAGAACGAAGAGTGAAAAATTCAACAGCAGAAGAAATTCAACATTCAACACTCAACATTCAACATTTACAGCAGACCAAGGTATTCACCAAGCAGGATATTCATCGCAAGATTCTCGCTCCTTTCATGACCGAATACCTCACCCCTATCATTCCGCCTATCCTGAAACTGATAGGCTATGATGTAGAGGTACTTCCGATGAGCGATGAGGTGAGCGCCGAACTCGGCTTGAAGTTTGCCAACAACGAAGTCTGTTATCCGGCAACCCTTATCGTCGGCGACATCATCAAAGCCTTGAAATCAGGCAGATACGACCTGAATAATACGGCAGTAGTGATGAGTCAGACGGGCGGCCAGTGTCGCGCAACCAACTACGCCGGTCTCATCAAGCGTGCGATGATTTCCAATGGATTCCAGGACATTCCGCTGCTCACACTCGGCGTAACAGCCTCAACAGGCGAAGCATCAGGCTCAACAGACGACAAGCAAGACTACAACGAGCAGGATGGCTTCAATGTGCCTTGGCTGAAATACAGTCAGATTATCGTTACCGCCATTTTCTATGGCGATGCAATCAACGAAATGTACAACGCCTGCATCGTAAGAGAGCGTAAACCGGGCATTGCCAGAGAGTTGCGCGATAAATACATGCAGTTGATAGACGGACCTATCGCCCAGAATTCAGCCAAAGGACTCATCCGACTCCTGGAACAGGCAGCCGAAGAATTCAACCAGATGACCCTCGACAGAACGTTGCCGAAGGTAGGAATCGTAGGCGAAATCTTCCTGAAGTTCAATCCTTTCGCCCACCAGTTCCTGGAGCAGAACATCATTTCGCGCGGCATAGAGGTGGTTCCGCCTCTGCTTGCCCCTTTCTTCCTGCAGGAATTTGTGAATGTGGAGATACAGAAACACATGCGGCTGAGTTGCACCAAAGTGCCCGATTTCATCATCAAGGGCGCTTATCAGGCGCTGATAGGCAGAAGATTGCGCCAGGTAAACAAGGCAGCCGGCAAGTTCCGCTACTTCCGTCCGTTCACCAATATCTATGATGATGCGAAGGACGTACAGGGACTGGTTTCGCTCGCAGCCCAGTTTGGCGAAGGCTGGCTTCTGCCTGCCGACATCGTAGGTTACATCCGTGATGGCGTGAACAACATCATCTCGCTCCAGCCTTTCGGCTGCATTGCTAACCACGTGATTTCCAAGGGCATCGAGAAACGTCTCCACGACCGTTTCCCAATGCTCAACCTTGTATCGCTCGACTTCGATTCCGGTGTTTCAGAGGTAAACGTCACCAACCGACTGCTCCTCTTCCTGGACAGCATCGCAAAATAAGACAAGCCAGGCCCATGTACGGTAAAACACCGTACATGGGTCTTTCCGTCTTTCATCCCTCAAAAAATCACTCTAAAAAATACAAAAAACCGTAGCTATTTCTTTGTCATTCAAGAAAATAATCGTATCTTTGCACTCAAATTTTATTGAGACATTAAGAAAATGAGTAAAGATACATTAACTCATCAGCTGACAGAGACCATCGAGGAGCTTTCGAGCGCCGAATCTTTGAAGGGTCTCTTCCATCAGCATCGAGACGGGAATCCACTTCCTTCGGGCAAGGCGCTCGAAGAAATCATCAGTTTGTCCCGTTCTATCCTCTTTCCGGGATATTTCGGCAATTCTTCGGTAAATATCTCAACCATCAAATATCATATTGGAGTAAGAGTAGAGAAACTCTATGAGATGCTGTCAGAGCAGATTCTCGCCGGTCTCTGCTTCGCCAACGACTGCGAAACGGAAACCCAGGCTGAACTGCAGCACCAGCGTGCCAAGGCAGGCGTGATTGCAGCCAAGGCAATCATGGAATTCCCGAGACTTCGCAAGATTCTGGCTACCGATGTAGAGGCTGCCTACGAGGGCGACCCGGCTGCCATGAGCCACGGAGAAATCATCTCCTGCTACCCGGTCATCAAGGCGATTACCAACTACCGCATCGCTCACGTGCTGCACGAACTGGGAGTGCCGCTCATTCCGAGAATGATGACTGAGCTGGCGCATTCGGAAACCGGTATTGACATCAACCCGGAGGCTACCATCGGCAAGCACTTCACCATCGACCACGGTACGGGTGTGGTGATTGGAGCTACCTGCATCATCGGCGACAATGTGAAACTCTACCAGGGTGTAACCCTCGGAGCCAAGAGTTTCCCTCTCGATAAGGACGGCAATCCTATCAAGGGAATCCCTCGCCACCCTATCCTCGAAAATGATGTCATCGTCTACGCCAATGCCACCATCCTCGGTCGCATCACCATCGGAGAAGGCTGCGTAGTGGGAGCCAACGTATGGGTTACCAAGGATATGAAACCGAAAACAAAGAAATATAAAAAAGAAAAACAAAGTTTATTAGATATAGAATTCAATAATGGAACAGGAATTTGAACTCATTGCCAAGACCTTCATGGGCCTCGAGCCTGTCTTGGCTGAAGAGCTCACCCAGTTGGGTGCCAATAATGTACAGATCGGTCGCCGCATGGTGTCTTTCACAGGCGACAAGGAAATGATGTATCGTGCTAACTTCCAGTTGCACACAGCCATCCGTATCTTAAAGCCTATCAAGCACTTCAAGGCTAGAAGCGCTGAAGAGGTATATGATCAGATCCAGAAGATCAAGTGGGATGACATCTTAGACGTGAAGAAGACTTTCTCTGTTGACTCAGTAGTCTACTCAGAGGAGTTCCGCAACTCACGCTTCGTAACCTACAAGGTAAAGGATGCGATTGTTGACTGGTTCCGCGAGAAGCAGGGTACACGTCCAAATATCAGCGTATCTAACCCGGATATCCGTCTCAACATCCACATTGCAGAAGACAATGCCACCTTGAGTCTCGATTCGAGTGGTGAGAGTCTGCACCGCCGTGGCTACCGCCAGGAGCAGGTAGAGGCTCCTCTGAACGAGGTTCTCGCTGCAGGTATGATTCTGATGACTGGCTGGAAGGGCGAATGCGATTTCATCGACCCGATGTGTGGTTCAGGTACCATCGCCATCGAAGCTGCCCTCATCGCCCGCAACATCTCTCCAGGTGTATTCCGCAAGGAGTTTGCCTTCGAGAAATGGAACGATTTCGACCAGGATCTCTTCGACATAATCTATAACGACGACTCTCAAGAGCGTGAGTTCGAGCACCACATCTACGGATATGATGTAGATATGAAGGCGGTGAACACAGCCAACCTCAACGTGCGTGCTGCCGGACTGAGCAAGGATATCACCATCGCCCAGCAGGACTTCAAGGACTTCACCCAGCCTGCCGAGAAGAGCATCATCGTGATGAACCCTCCATACGGCGAGCGCATCTCTACCCCTAACCTTCTGAACACCTACAAGATGATAGGTGAGCGCTTCAAGAAGGCTTTTGCCGGCAACGAGGCTTGGGTATTGAGCTACCGCGAGGAGTGCTTCGAGCAGATTGGTCTGAAACCATCTATCAAGATTCCTGTATTCAACGGAAGCTTGGAGTGCGAATTCCGCAAGTATGTGATGTTCGACGGCAAGATGAAGGACTTCCGTTCTGAAGGCGGTATTGTGAAGACTGAGCGCGAGAAGAGCGAGATGGCTCAGAAGCACCGTTTCAAGAAGGAGCGTGAATTCAAGAAGCGTGTAAGCGAGGAGACAGAAAACGAGGAGGACGATATCCGTTCTTTCAAGTTCCATACTCACCGTCTGGAAGACTTCGAGAAGAAGCGTGCTGAGTTCCATAAGGGCGGCCGTTCACGTATCGGTGGCGGTCGACGCAATGATGACGACGATGACAAGCGTGGCAGCCGTAGCTTCAAGGGCGACCGCAAGGGTGGCCGTGACTTCGGTGGCAAGCGCGACGGAAAGCGTTTCGAGAAAGGCGACAAGCGTGGTGGCTTCAAAGGCGACAAACGTGGTAGCCGTGATTTCGGAGGCAAGCGCGGAGGCAAGAAGAACTTCAGCGTTGACTTCGACGACGAGGATTAAAAAGACATACTACCCATACGTCGTGTTTCACGACGCATGGGTGGTAAACCCGATAAAGTAAAGAATATAATGAATCTGAAGAATTCAATTTATAAATTATCTTTTGCTGCTATGATCATGATGGCTATGAATGCAACCGACTTACAGGCTCAGGGCGTGGTTCCTGCTCAGAAAGGCGAGAAAACCTTTACATTGGAAGACCTGAACTTCGGCGGCAACAACTATCGTAACATGGTAGCTAAGAACCGCTGGTGCACCTGGTGGGGCAATGAACTCGTTCGCCAGGATGTGGATGCCTGCTATCTCGTCAACAAGACGACAGGCAAGGAGACCAGACTCTTCGGCATCAATGACATCAACCAGTGGATTGCTCCTACCAAAGACATCAAGGTAAGAGCCCTCTACAATGCTCTCTTCCCTTTTGCAGGCAAGAACATCGTGATGGTAAGCAACGGCAGCAAGACTTATACCGTAGACTTCAAGAAGCATAAGCTGCTGAGCGAGATGGATTTTGCTGACGGCGAGAACCTCCTGGAGGCCAACGCCCAGCAGAACGCCTTCGCCTATCTGAAGGGCAGCAACCTCTATGTGCGTACCTTCGATGTAACCAGCAACACCCTGACAAAAGAGAAGAAATCTCACGATTTCCAGCTCTCAAAGGACGGAAGCCGCGAAATTGTTTATGGACAGAGTGTTCACCGCGATGAGTTCGGTATCAGCAAGGGAACCTTCTGGAGTCCGAACGGCGAACTGCTCGCCTTCTATCGCATGGACCAGAGTATGGTAACCGACTATCCGCAGGTCGACATCCCGGAAATCGGTTTCAACCATCCTGAAACACAGAGTTGCATTGCTACTCCTGCACCAGACAAGTATCCGATGACTGGCGAGACATCACACAAGGTAACCGTAGGCGTGTTCGACTGCATGACCGGCAAGACCGTCTATCTGAAAGCTGGCGATCCAACCGACCGCTACTTCACCAACATCGCATGGAGTCCGGACAGCAAGACCATCTATATGTTCGAACTGAACCGCGACCAGAACGACTGCCGTCTGACTGCCTACAATGCAGAAACCGGCGAGAAGACAGGCGAACTCTATCGCGAGACCGATGAGAAATATGTAGAACCATGTCATCCTATCCAGTTCCTGCCTTGGGACAGCAACAGCTTTATCATGCAGAGCCGCAAGGATGGCTACAACCACCTCTATCTCTGCACCCTGGGCAAGCACGGAAGCCGCATGGCAAGCAACACGGAATCGCTCGAAATCAAGCAGTTGACTTCCGGCAAATGGGAAGTGATGGAAGTGCTCGGTTTCAACAGCAAGCGCAAGAGTATCATCATCGCATCCAACGAGAAATCGCCTATCCAGAGAAACATCTTTGCCGTAGATACAAAAACCGGCAAACGTACGCTGGTAGATGATTGCGGCAAGGGATGGCACAGCGCCACTTTGAGCGAGAACGGACAGTATGTCTTCGACAACTACTCTACTCCTACCGTGCCTCGCAAGATTGCCCTCGTGAATACCGAGAACGGCAAGCGCACCGCTTACTTCACAGCCGAGAACCCTTGGAAGGGCTACAATGTGCCTGAGTACAGCTGCGGTACCATCAAGGCTGCCGATGGCGAAACAGACCTCTACTGGAGAATGGTGAAGCCGGTAAACTTCGATCCAAACAAGAAGTATCCTACCATTATATATGTATATGGTGGACCTCATGCCCACAACGTAGATGCCCGCTGGAACTACTCTAGCCGTGGTTGGGAAACCTACATGGCAGAAAAGGGCTATCTGCTCTTCATCCTCGACAACCGTGGAAGCGAGAACCGTGGCAAGGCTTTCGAGCAGGCTACCTTCCGTCAGCTCGGACAGATTGAGATGCAAGACCAGATGAAGGGCGTGGAATATCTGAAGACGCTTCCTTACGTAGATGCTGACAAGATTGGCGTTCACGGCTGGAGCTTCGGCGGATTCATGACCATCTCGCTGATGACCAACCACCCTGATGTGTTCAAGGTAGGCGTAGCAGGCGGTCCGGTAATCGACTGGCACTGGTACGAGGTGATGTATGGCGAGCGCTATATGGACACCCCACAGACCAACCCAGAGGGTTACAAGAAGACCTCCCTGCTCTATCAGGCAAAGAACCTGAAGGGCAAGCTGCAGATTATCCAGGGCTTGAACGATGTGACCGTAGTGCCACAGCACTGCCTCACCTTCCTCAAGGCTTGCATCGCAGCAGGCACCCAGCCAGACTTCTTCGTCTATCCTGGCGAGCCTCACAACATGAGAGGTCATCAGAGCACTCATCTGCATGAGCGCATCAGCAATTATTTCTTCGATTATCTCAAGTAAATATCTAGGAGTAAACATCCCCCCGAAAAGGGGAGTTTACTTCTACATCAAATAACAAACAATAACTTACAGCAAATGAAAATTTTATTGTTAGGAGGCGGTGGCCGCGAGCACGCCTTAGCATGGAAAATCGCTCAGAGCGAGAAGTGTGAGAAACTCTTCATCGCTCCAGGTAATGCCGGTACTCAGAATGTCGGCGAGAACGTAGATATCAAGGCAGACGACTTTGAGGCGCTCAAGAACTTCACAGTAGAAAATGGCGTTGATATGGTGGTAGTTGGTCCGGAAGACCCATTGGTAAAGGGTGTTTACGATGACTTCAAGAACGATCCTCGCACCCAGAACATCCCTGTCATCGGTCCATCAAAGGCTGGCGCCGTATTGGAAGGCAGCAAGGACTTCGCCAAGAAGTTCATGAAGCGCCACAACATCCCTACTGCCCAGTATGAGACTTTCGACGGCGAGCACGTAGAGGAAGGCTTGAAATTCCTGGAGACACTGAAGGCTCCTTATGTATTGAAGGCTGACGGTTTGTGCGCCGGTAAGGGCGTTCTCATCCTCCCTACCCTGGAAGAGGCTAAGAAGGAGTTCAAGGAGATGCTCGGCGGTATGTTCGGCAACGCTTCGGCACGCGTAGTCATCGAGGAATTCCTCAGCGGCATTGAGTGCTCTGTATTCGTATTGACTGACGGCAAGAACTACAAGATTCTGCCTGAGGCTAAGGATTACAAGCGCATCGGCGAGCACGATACCGGTCTGAATACCGGTGGTATGGGTAGCGTTACCCCTGTACCATTCGCTACCAAGGAGTGGATGCAGAAGGTTGAAGAGCGCATCATCCGTCCTACAGTAGAGGGACTTGCTGAGGAGAACATCGACTATAAGGGATTCATCTTCTTCGGTCTGATCAACGTTGAAGGCGAACCTATGGTCATCGAGTACAACTGCCGTATGGGTGATCCTGAGACAGAGAGCGTGATGCTCCGTCTGAAGAGCGACATCGTGGATCTCTTCGAGGGTGTAGCAGCAGGCGACTTGGACAAGCGCAGCATCGAGTTTGACGAGCGTGCAGCAGTCTGCGTAATGCTCGTAAGCGGCGGTTATCCAGAGGCTTACAAGAAGGGTTATCCTATCCAGGGCATCGACGATGTAGAAGGTTCGGTAGTATTCCACTCCGGTACAGCTATGAAGGATGGTCAGGTAGTAACCAACGGTGGTCGTGTCATCTGCGTAAGCAGCTACGGCAAGGACAAGGAAGAAGCCTTGAAGAAGAGCTTTGCTGAGGCACAGAAGATCCAGTTCACCGACAAGTACTTCCGTTCTGATATCGGACAGGACCTTTAGTTTTTTAATGTTGAATTAGATGTTAAGAAAGAAAACTTTTCAAAATAAAGTAGCGGCTAGCCGCTACTCTTTACCTATTACTGCAACCCTTGCCACGCTGGTTTGGGTTGCAGTAGGTTTATTGGTATCCAATATCTGGGTAGAATTTGCTTTCACAGCCATGTCTACCCTGCTGATGGTGGAACTGAACAACCGTAATGCCCTGATGCGTACCTACAGCCGAATGGTATCCTGCAGTTTTCTGGCATTAATGACGATGACAGGACTCCCCCAACTCTCTTTAAAAAGCAGTATTGTGACGATGTGTTTCATCGCCTTTTATCTCATTATCTGGAATTGCTATCAGGATAAACGCTCTACAGGCTGGACTTTCTACGCCTTTGCCTGCATCGGTCTGGCATCGATGGTTTTCGTGCAGATAGGCTATTTCATGCCTATACTGTGGATCATGATGATGGTGTTTACCCTCTCGTTTAGCGTAAAGACATTCTTTGCATCCCTGGTTGGTCTCATCGTGCCCTATTGGTTTGCAGCCGGTTATTTCTTCTATACCGACAACATACAGGGTCTGGCTGACCACTTCTGCGAATTCATCAACTACAGCGAACTCTTTGATTATTCGCAGGTTACCGACCATCAGGTACTGAACCTGAGTTTCGTTATCCTGCTCACCATCATCGGTTCCATCCACTTCATACGCACCAGCTACGGCGATAAGATACGCACCCGCATGATCTACGAAACGTTTATCATGATATCGGTTGCCTGCATCATCTTCATCGTCCTCCAACCTCGACATATACAGGAACTGGGCGGCATCCTGATTGTGAATACAGCACCGCTTATCGCCCATTTCATCACATTCACCAGAGGTAAGTTTACCAACATCTCCTTCATCCTGCTGCTCATCATGCTGGTACTTATCATGGCTTACAACATACTCGTACCAGAGAGCATATTATTATGAGTTGGATTATCAGTTTCTTAATCGACTGGGGCTATTGGGGCATGCTTGCTGCAGCTTTTCTGGCAGGTTCTTTCTTCCCATTCAGCAGCGAGGCAGTAATGGCAGGCTTGCAGGCAGCTGGACTAGAGCCTCTCCCCCTCGTTATCTACGGTAGCATCGGCAATGTGCTTGGTTCCATGTTCAACTACGGTGTGGGCAGAATGGGTAAGATGGAATGGATAGAGAAATACCTGCATGTGAAGAAAAAAAGTCTGGATAAGGCTGAACGTTTCATGGCAGGCAGAGGCGCCTGGATGGGATTCTTCGCCTTTCTCCCACTATTGGGAAGTGCCATCACCATCGTTTTAGGCTTGACAAGAGCCAATATTCCGATTTCGATACTCAGTATCACCATCGGAAAAGTACTAAGATATGTTTTATTGGTCTATGGACTGAGTTTTATCGTTTAATTATGAAGAGATTTTTATACCTTATTATAATATGCGCCCTAATGGTTGGCTGCAAAAGCAACCAGCAAAAGGCTGGCATGGCTGAAAGTAATGCCAAGCCTACTGTAACCGTTACCATCCCTCCCTACAAGTTTTTCGTTGATAAGATTGCCGGAGATAAGGTGGATGTCAACGTGATGGTATCCAACGGCAACAATCCAGAAACTTACGAGCCTTATGCCCAGCAGATGATGGAACTCTCCAGGAGTGCTCTCTATCTGAAAGTAGGAAGCATCGGTTTCGAACAGACCTGGATGAAGAAGCTACAGGACAACGCTCCTGACATGAAGGTGATAGATACCTCCGTGGGCATCAAGCCTGCCAAGACTCCGGGTGGCAACATCGACCCACACGTATGGATGAGTTGCAAAAACGCCCGCATCATAGCCAGCAACATCCTCAAGGCGCTCTGCGAACTGGAGCCGAAGAACAAGGCTTTCTTCGAGAAGAACTATCAGTCGCTGCTCAGCATCATTGACAAGAGAGACAGCACCATCAAGGAGAGCTTCAAAAAGGACCCAGACCTGGTACGCAAGTTTGTGATCTACCACCCTATCCTCACCTACTTTGCCCGTGACTACCAGCTGGAGCAGCTTGCCATAGAGGAAGAAGGCAGGGAGCCTAGTGCCTCCCAGCTGAAGAGCCTCATAGAGAGAGCCAGAAAAGAAAAGATCAAGTTCTGCCTGATACAGGCAGAATTTGCCAACCGCAACACCACAACCTTCATCAAGGAGAGCCACACCAAACCAATGGATATCAACCCATTGCAGGGAGACTGGAACTGGGCGATGCAGGAAGCGGCAGCAGCGGTACAAGGCAAGAAAATCGTTGTTGGGAAGTAAGCTCCACACGCCCTGAAAGGGCAGAAGCTCCTAGCCCAGGGCATCGCCCTGGGTATAATAGCAGTTAACAAGGCGCCCTGTAAGGGCAAAAGCTTTGTTAAAACAACAACTAATCATAAAGTTCAATGTTCAAAGTTCAAAGTTCAAAGTTAATAGAGATAGAGCATCTTTCTGCTGGCTATGAAGGCAAGGAGGTGCTCCACGATATCAACCTCACCGTCTGCAAAGACGATTATCTTGGCATCATCGGTCCCAACGGTGGTGGCAAGACAACTCTCATGCGCCTCATCCTGGGACTGATGAACCCCACAGACGGCAGCATCCGCTTTTATAAAGACGGAGAGGAAGTTAGGGAAATCAGTATGGGATATCTGCCCCAATACAACCATCTCGACAAACAGTTTCCTATCTCCGTTTATGAAGTGGTACTCTCAGGACTCAGCAAGACCAAAAGTCTCTTTTCGAGATACACCCAGGCACAGCACCAGCAGGTACTCGACTGTCTGGAACAGATGCAGCTCACAGAGTTGAAAGACCGCCATATCGCAGCCTTGAGCGGCGGACAGTTGCAGCGAGTCCTCCTCGCCCGCGCCATTGTTTCGAAACCCGATGTAGTGATACTGGATGAGCCCAACACCTACATCGACCGCCGTTTCCAGAAGCAGATGTACGAGATGCTGGAACAGATCAACCGGGAGTGCGCCATTATCATCGTAAACCATGATGTAGCCGAAGTGCTTAATAACGTAAAGCACATCGCCTGCGTAAATCATCATCTCCACTACCACGATACGGCAGATATGCCGAGAGAAAAACTGGAAGAGCATTTCTTAAATGTATAGGCTTATTATATAATAATGCCTAAAAAACAGGTGCAAAAATCCATATTATCTCATCTTTTTATTATCTTTGCAACTGGAATGTGCCTTTCTTGAAAGGCGCGGAGAAAGCATTCAGAAACAGAGAAAGCATTCAAAAAGAAATATAATACATTAAAGTTTAAACAATAATGAAACAGTACAGATTAGTGGACAATATCTTCGGATGGGTCGCATTCATCATTGCGGCGTTCACTTATTGTTCCACAATTGAACCGACAGCCAGCTTCTGGGACTGTCCTGAGTTTATTACGACTGCTTACAAGCAGGAGATCGGTCACCCACCTGGGGCACCATTCTTCATGCTTTTAGGCAATTTCTTCACACATTTCGCCAGCGACACTACCCAGGTAGCCAAGATGGTAAATACGATGAGCGCCCTGCTGAGCGCCGTCTGTATCATGTTCCTCTTCTGGACCATCACCCACCTGGCTCGCCGACTCGTTATCAGCGACTGGAAAGAACTGACCACCAGCAAGCTGATTGCCATCGAGGCATCCGGTATGGTGGGCGCACTCATCTACACCTTCAGCGATACCTTCTGGTTCTCTGCTGTCGAGGGTGAGGTTTATGCGTTCTCTTCTGCCTTTACCGCTGTGGTATTCTGGCTGATATTGAAGTGGGAAGACCATGCTGACGAGCCTCATAGCGACCGTTGGCTTGTGCTCATCGCCTATATGACCGGTTTGAGTATCGGTGTCCACCTGCTCAACCTGCTCTGTATCCCAGCCATCGTATTGGTTTATTACTACAAGAAGGTGCCACATGCCAACCTCAAGGGTTCGCTCCTGGCACTGTTCCTTTCATTCCTCGTAGTGGTAGCCGTACTGTATGGTGTGGTTCCAGGCATCATCACCGTAGGCGGCTGGTTCGAGCTGTTCTTTGTCAACACCCTCGGCTGTCCGTTCAATACCGGTGAAATCGTATACATCATCTGTCTTGTAGCCTCTGTCATCTGGGGCATCTACGAGACCTGTAATGCATCAGAGAAGAACGAGAAGAAGCAGAATATCGCCTTCGTTCTCGGTTTCGGCATGCTCGGCATCCCATTCTACGGATATGGCTGGACAGCTGCCATCACCGGCATCATCGTGCTGGTTATCCTCTGGTTTGTACTCGGCTACAAGCGCAAGCAGGAGGTAGTAACAGGCGTTGACGAATCTACTGGCATCGCCAAGAAGAAGATGCAGCTCCTGCCGCTCATCTCAGCACGCGTCAAGAACACAGCCTTGCTCTGCATGCTGATGCTGATGATTGGTTATTCCAGCTACGCACTCATCGTGATCCGTTCTTCTGCCAACCCTCCTATGGACCAGAACTCTCCTGAGGACATCTTTACCCTGGGAAGTTATCTGAGCCGCGACCAGTATGGCGACCGCCCTCTGTTCTATGGCCAGGCTTATACATCACAGGTAGCCCTCGAAGTAGACGGCAACATGTGCAAGCCTGTCATGAAGGAAGGCGCACCGGTTTACCAGCGCAAGGAGAAGGCTTCGGCTGATGAGAAGGACTCTTACTTCGTAGTAAGTCACAAGAATAAGTATATCTATGCCCAGAACATGCTCTTCCCTCGTATGTACAGTTCGGCTCATGCCCAGGCTTACGAAGACTGGATGGGCGGTGTAGAAGGCACAGAGATTCCTTACGACCGCTGCGGAGAGAGTATGATGGTGAAGATGCCGTCACAGTTTGACAACATCCGCTTCTTCCTCTCTTACCAGTGCAACTTCATGTACTGGCGCTACTTCATGTGGAACTTTGCCGGCCGTCAGAACGACATCCAGGGCAATGGTGAGCCAGAGCACGGAAACTGGATTACCGGTTTCTCATTCATCGATGATTCACTCTATGGCGACCAGAGCAAATTGCCAGACGACCTGAAGGAGAACAAGGGCCACAATGTATTCTACTGCATGCCACTGATTCTCGGTCTCATCGGACTTTTCTGGCAGGCTTGGTATACCCGCAAGAAGAAGGTAATGAAGAACGGCAAGGAAGAGGAAGTACTCCTCCCTATCGGTATCCAGCAGTTCTGGATTGTATTCTTCCTTTTCTTCATGACAGGTCTTGCCATCGTCATCTACCTGAATCAGACACCTATGCAGCCACGTGAGCGTGACTATGCTTATGCCGGCTCATTCTATGCATACGCTATCTGGTGCGGTCTCGGCGTACTCGCCATCATCGACATTCTGAAGCGCAAGATGAAGCTCAGCGGTACTGCCGTAACAGCCATCGTAGCAGTCATCACACTTCTCGTACCTATCCAGATGGCATCACAGACCTGGGATGATCACGACCGCTCAAACCGTTACACCTGCCGTGACTTCGGTCAGAACTATCTGATGTCACTCCAGGAGAAGGGCAACCCTATCATCTTTACCAATGGTGATAACGATACCTTCCCACTCTGGTACAACCAGGAGGTAGAAGGCGTAGGAACAGATGCCCGCGTATGTAACCTGAGCTACCTGCAGACCGACTGGTATATCGACCAGATGATGCGTCCTGCATACAACTCACCATCCGTGCCAATCACCTGGCCACGTCTCGACTTCTGTTCAGGTACCAACGAATATGTATCTGTTGAACCTGAGGCAAAGAAGCAGATTCTCGACTTCTACAAGCAAGATCCTGAGAATGCCAAGAAGCAGTTTGGTGCCGAACCGTTCGAGCTCAAGAACATCTTGAAGAACTGGGTACGCAGCAAGAACCCTGACATGCACTTCATCCCTACAGATACCCTCTATGTCACCATCGACAAGGAGGCTGTAAAGAAGAGCGGCATGATGATGGCATCAGATTCTATTCCAGACAAGATGGTCATCTCGCTTGCCGGCAAGAGCGCACTCTACAAGGGCGACCTCATGATGCTCGAAATGCTGGCACAGTGTAACTGGACCCGTCCGCTCTACGTAGCACTCACCGTAGGCGAAGAGAACTATATGAACCTGGGTGACAACTTCATACAGGAGGGACTTGTGAACCGTATCACTCCGTTCACCACCAACAAGCCAGGTGCCAAGAACTTCGATACAGAGAAGGCTTATCACAACATCATGACCCGATTCAAGTTCGGCAACCTGAAGCAGAAGGGACTCTACATCGACGAGACAACCATGCGTATGTGTTATACCCACCGTCGCCTGCTCGCCCAGACAGCCCTCCAGCTCATCGCCGAAGGCAAGAAGCAGAAGGCTATCAACATTCTGAAGAAGGCTGATACCGAGATTCCTGCCTACAATGTTACGCTCGACTACATGAGCGGTGGCTTGGATATGGCTCGCGGCTGGCTGATGACCGGTCAGAAAGCCAAGGGCAAGGAATATATAGAAGCGGTATGGAAGAATGCTTCACAATACCTCAACTACTATCTCTCGCTGCCAAACGACCGTTTCCTCCAGGCAGAGCATGACTGCATCCGTCAGATCATGATCATGCAGAGCATCTGCGAGGCTGCCGGAATGGTGAGTCCACAGTTGGAGCAGAAGTATGAGAAACAGCTCAACAACCTCTACCGTCTCTATCATGGCAGAGGTGGCAGAATGCCGGAAGGCAACCAGTAAAAAATAGAAAAAAGTTTGGTGTCGCGAAACACGACACCAAACTTTTCATTATTCATATAAACCTGTTTTATTCATGTTCATAGAGCAACCAGCCAAATGGCTCAGATGGTTATATCCAAAGGCCATCTGGAGAATGGACAAGAAAGACCATTCTGTCTATCTTACATTTGATGACGGTCCGATTCCAGAGTCAACTCCATTCATCTTAGAGACCCTGAGAAAGTACAATATCAAGGCTACTTTCTTTATGGTAGGCGAGAATGTATTGCGCCATCATGACCTCTACAACCAGATTGTGGCAGAGGGTCATCAGGTAGGCAACCATACATTCAATCATATCGGTGCCTTCAAGCACCGTGTCATCTCCTACGTGCTCAACACCAATAAGGCGAACGATATCATCCATGCCCATCTCTTCCGTCCACCTCACGGCTGGATGCGACCAAGTGAGTATTGGTGGCTGCACCGCACTTACAAGGTCATCATGTGGGATGTGGTGACGCGCGACTATTCCAAATGGATGACGGCAGAAGATGTGGTGAACAATGTGAAGCGATATGCCCGCAATGGCAGCATCATCACCTTCCACGACTCGCTGAAGAGCATTGAAAAGCTGAAGACAGCGCTCCCTCAGGCCATAGAATGGCTCATGGAACAGGGGTATGAATTTAAGACTTTTGAATAAGAAGCTGTTATTCCCAAACAGGAACAGCCCAATAAACACAGACAAGAAATGAGCAAAAGAATCAACAGTTATCAGGCAGTAGCTGCATTTGTAAGAGGTTTCTTTGAAGCTTACGCACGTGGCATCATCGATGCTACCATCGAAGGCAATGACTTCAGCAAGAAGAACGACCCGAAACAGATCAAGCAGATGATGCTGGAGCACTACGGCGAAGTAAACCAATACTTCTTCGACATCATGTTCTCCACCCTCGTACGCCTCAACTACAAGACTGCCGAGGAAGCCAACGAGCGCATGAAGAAGAACTTCGACAGCATGAAACAGGCTGACCCGACCTTTGAGCCAACCATGCTCGACTACTTGCGCATAGCCTGCAAATCGAACCAGCTTTACAAGGCGATGGAGTCTGAATACAAGCGTAACTTCACCTGGCTTCTTCAAGGCAAGTTTACCACTCTTGAAGAGCATGTACGCGATTATACCCACGGCATTCTCATCAGTCTTGCTGACGAGCCGATGGCCATCCATCTCCTGGTCCGCATCATCGTAAAGGCATACGCCGCAGGCTTGAAGTGTGGCAGCAAGGAGGGCGAACAGCACCAGCTCCACATGCCTACCCTTCACGGCATGTTGCTGAACAATGTCAACATCCTGCTCAACGAGACTCCGCTCAAGAGCAGCACCGAAGATCCTGTTGCCCTCTTCAAGGAGGCATGCAAGAATGAAGAAGAAAACATCAATGTTCTTTTCAACACATTAAACGATGCGATGAAAGAACTGGCAGAAGAATAAGAGAAAAGCATCATTGATGACGAGCACAGCACCAGATTCGAGAACCATCCGACTCCATATAGCGTAGAATCTCGTTATTCACTTCTTGGCGAATGGAGAGCATGGATTCTCGGTCGCAATCCACAGTAAAGTCAAGGTCTATATCTACCGAGAGTCTTGGCAGTTGGAAAACGGTGAGATTGATGGCTATACCACCTTTCAGCACAAGAGATTTAGACAGCAAAGGACTGTCATGGAAATAGTTCTGTCATTGTTTCTAATTTTGCACAAAAATATAAAATTTAAATTGTCTATGAGAAAAATCAGAAACTTTTTATGCTGTTTTTATATGTTCTTTCCATCTTAATTGTCCGACTACGGAGGAACAAATCACCGACAGGCAAGTTCTTTTGGGAGTAACCCAAAAGGTTTCGAGTAACTCGAAACATAACTTGCTGTGTCTTTGTGGACACAATGTTTTGAAAAGGCAAAGAAACTGCGTTCTATAATAAGGACATTCAGTTGGGAATAACAAAGTGACAATGATTAAGATTACAAAAGATTTAGATATATAACAAAGCGACAATGATTAAGATTATTAAAGATTTAGATATAACGGCTTCGGGTGTTAGTGTATTTAACCGCAAGTGGCAACCTGTCCATTTACAACAAGGAGAAATGGATGGGGCTTGTGCCGTATATTCCATGATGATGAACCTGCTCATACTAAAGGTTCTTACTCGTAATCAAATTGTCAACTTGAAAACAACATTTAAGGGAAATACCGCAAAAGGGAGACTCTTCAAAGAGTTCTTTGTGACAGAAGGACTGTGCCGTGATGGATTTTATTTTTCCGAAATAAAAGAAAAGCTATCCCATTCTTTTGCTAAAGAGGTTACATCTTCGCCTCTTCAATATACAGCATCTTTATCAGACCAAACTTCTTTTGTAGAAGAACTTAGGACTGCAATAGATAGCGACACGCCTTTGATTACCGCTCTGTCTTTTAAAGGTGGCGCTCATGCTGTACTTGCTATTGGGTATGAAGAACAAAAAGACGGTGTCAAGAAAATATTCTGTTTAGACCCAAGCTATGCCATAAGTCCGACATCCTTTTGGAATGGTGTAATAATCCTAAATGAGGGAAAAGGAAAGTACAGCCATCAGTATATAACAGATAAAGACGAAAAATATATCAATGTCAGTGAATCATTGAATATAAAAAAGAAATAACGATATGAGCGAAGAATTACAACAGAAATTTCTTGACAAACTTTGAGAAGTTGCAAACAAACTACGTGGCAATCAAGGACCTGGAGGCCAAACGTGCTGACCTTGACAAGGAGATTGAGGGCTATCTGAAAGAGTTGGGATTGTTAGAGTAAACTTTCCACAAGTTGTGGCAGAGTTCCCAGATATGAAAGGGCTTTCATACAGAAACTTGAAGTATATCAGACAATGGTATCAGTTTTATAATGAGCAACTTACAATTTGACAACAAGCTGTTTCCAAATTAGACGAAGTAAATGTGCAATAACTTGTTGCACAATTACAAGAAGGATGTCTAAGCTCATGCCTGAAAACATACAGAGCCAGTTGCCTACAATAGAAGACATTGAAGCAACACTTTCTGATATAAAGGAAACTAAGGATTTCAAAAAAGGTAATGATATGAAAAATAAAGATAATATACCGCAGTTCGTGAATAGCGACTCCTTCATGGCAGACAAGAACTATGTGAAGTGATTGTCTGACCTGAAGAAACGTTTCCGCATGGCACAACTTAAAGCTGCTGTCAAAGTGAATACGGAAATGCTCAAATTCTACTGGAGTTTGGGCGAGGACATTTGCGAGAAGCAGAAACAATACAAGTGGGGTGCAAAGGTTGTAGTTAGGCTTAGCCTTGATATGCGTTCGGAAATTCCTCAGAGTGAGGGATTTTCAAGACCTTTACCATGTAAAACGCTGGTTTGCGTTCTATTCAAGTCAAATTGAAAGAGGATGTGTCATAAGTTTATGATTCACCCTCTTCTATTTGTTGAAAGAGATAGAATATGTTGCTTGAAGAGATAGGATATGTTGTTGGAAGAGACAGAATAAGTTGTTGGAAGAGATAGGATATGTTGTTGAGACAGTCAGTATCTTCGGTCGCACAACAGCTGTTGTGCGCTTGCATAACAGCTGATATGCGCATGCACAACACCTGTTGTGCATGCGGTAGTCAACTGTTATACACCAACTATTATCCAGACTTATGACACACCCTCTTACAGGAAGTGGATAATGCAACAACCCCAATGCCAATGAACGAACATTGCTTGAAATAAAACAGGAAGCCTTTTG
The DNA here is from genome assembly GCF_015074785.1 of Segatella copri. Lineage (NCBI taxonomy): Bacteria > Pseudomonadati > Bacteroidota > Bacteroidia > Bacteroidales > Prevotellaceae > Segatella > Segatella copri. The sequence goes on along the minus strand of NZ_CP042464.1, from coordinate 101,674 downwards.
TCGTATCTTTGTCGATAGTTACCAAATGGTGAACAGCGGGGTGAACACTTGCCCCAAGCATTCACCTTTTCGGCTCTGGGGTGAACCCTAGTAAAAAGAACTTTGTATATACAGCGCATGCTAGAAATATAAGAATCTCTATTATAATGGGTTATGGGGTGTTTTTAACACATTATTAACGCTAAAGGTTGGCATCGAGGTTCACCCTTCACCGACTTCATCGCCAAGAGCAGAGGATGACTATTCGCAGCAGGATACCGCCCCCGACCTGCCCTTCTACGGGTGGGTAGGGTAAGTAAGGGGAGAGTACTTTCTAAGAGTTTCCTTATGTAAAGGTTCGTTTACTATAGGAAAGATATAGTATATATATAGACTCCCAGAAAAAGCGATTTCCTACTCACCCTAGTTACCCCCCGGCCGTAAACAAGATAGTTACGATGCCTAAGTATCATATTTACGGATGGTATTTAAGTCGCACACGGATCTCACAGATCTCACGGATCTTCTTCGTTGCAAGCAACGGTACTCACTAAGCCTCACAGCCAAAACTCCGAAGGAGCCAAAATCCGTGAGATCCGTGAGATCCGTGCGCGAAAATTCAACTTTCTTCTACAATTTCCAACAAGTTTCTGCTTATCGTAAATCAATCCTCGCTGAGGAGTTTCTTGATTTCCTCATCGGTCTTGGTGAGTTTGTCTTTACAGAGTTTCACCAAGGTTTTGGCACGTTTCAACTGCTCGGAGAGCTGATCAATATCGAGTTCATCATTCTCCATTCTTTCTACGATTTCTTCAAGCTCTCTTACGGCTTGTTCGTATTTCATTTCTTCTTTTTCCATATTTTTATTTTGTTTTGGGGTAACAGAGTTAATAGTGGATATTTTAAAGCTTTTGCCCTTACAGGGCGACAAGATTGCGTCCTTTATTACCCAGGGCGATGCCCTGGGCTAGGAGCTTCTGCCCTTTCAGGGCGTGTGAAGTTCAACGTTCAGGGCGTCTGGAGCCAGATTGCTATAAACTATTAACTATAAATTATAAACTATTATTCAACTTTTGCCTTCACGCTGCCCTCGGCCAACCTCGTTTCAATGATGTCGCCAGACTTCAGTTGCGAGGCAGAATGGATGCTTTTGCCATCTTTCAGCGTAATGCTGTAGCCACGTTTCAGCAACAATTCGGGGTCTTGTGCCTGGATGCGCTGGGAAAGAAGCTGCAGACGATGACTCTCGTTGAGCATCTTCCTTTCCAATATCGGCTGAACATTCTGAGAAAGAATCTCGAAATGGCGCTGGGCTTCCGATAGTTTCGACTGGACATTTGTGCTTAAACGACTCATCAAGCGGTCGAGATAGGCACCCTGCTTCGTCTTCACCAGCGAAAACTGGACAGGAATCGTGTTGCTCAGTCTGTCTAGCCTCATCTTCTCCACCTGCAGACGGTGCTTCACATTCTGCACGATAGCCTCTTGCGCATTCATTACACGAGCATAAACCTCAGTAAGATGATTAACGAGGAAGGCGGCAGCGGCTGTCGGTGTCTTTACACGTTGGAAAGAAATCATATCCAGCACACTCTCGTCCCTTTCATGTCCTATTCCCGTGATGATAGGCAGCGGGAAGTTTGCCACATTCTCGGCAAGCGCCAGAGTGTCGAAACCCGAGAGATCGCTCGTAGCACCACCGCCTCGGATGATGACTACGCAGTCAAACTGTTCCCATTCGGCATTGATACTGTCGAGGGCAGCTATCACACTCTGCTCTACCCCCTCGCCCTGCATCGTAGCCGGAAAGAGGCGGGTTTGAAACTGCAGACCATAATCGTTATCGGCAAGCTGGTTGCAGAAATCACCATATCCAGCAGCCGTAGCACTGGAAATGACGGCGATGCGCTGGCAGAACATCGGGAGCACCAACTCCTTCTGCAGTTCAAAGACGCCCTCTGCTTTCAGCGTATTGATGATTTCCAACCGCTTGCGCGCCATATCGCCCATCGTATAGTTAGGGTCAATATCATCTACTATCCAGGAAAAGCCATAGTTCTCATGAAACTGCGCGTGCACCTTGAGCAGCACTTTCATACCGGCATGAATGCGCTGTCCGGTGATGCGCTCGAAATTCGGTTTGATGAACATCCATCGGTTTCGCCAGCAGGAGGCATGCGCCTTGGCAATGGGCGTATTAGAGCGCTCATCCTTCTCGATGAGTTCCAGATAGCAGTGCCCGCCGTAGCCCTCGCGAGCCTCGGAGAGTTCCGCTTCCACCCAATAGCTGTCGGGCAAGGACATCGAAATGACCTCACGGACTATGGAGTTCAATTCATAGAGAGATAACCTTTTTACTTTGAACATTGAGCTTTGAACTTTGAACTTTGAACTTTATGAATACTATTACTTGGTACTTAGCCCCCTGGAACTTCCCTTATCATATAGCAGCAAAGCTAATCATAAAGTTCAAAGCTCCAAGTTCAAAGTTCCAAGTCTACCTAATCGCTTTCCCCGTCTGATAAGCCTTCCAGAAATCAGGCACACCATATCCGAATACATTATCGGGATGATGCTGATTATTACCAGCCAATCTCACGAGTTTCATAATCTGCTTAGCCGTCTTCTGAGGCAAAGCCTGCCAGAGACACGCTACCATTCCGGCGATGAGCGGAGAAGAGAAAGACGTTCCGTTATCATTGATGATATTTCCACGGCCCGTAATCACACAGGTAGGACTTCCGTAAGCCATCACGTCAGGTTTGATTCTGCCGTCAGCAGTAGGTCCCACGGCACTGAAAGCCGCATTCTCGCCCATTTCGTTTACGCTGCCCACGGTAAGGATATTGCGTGCATCAGCAGGGAAATTGATTTTCTTCCAGCTTCCCATTCCGTCGTTTCCTGCAGAATTGACACAGATGATTCCCTTGTCAGCACACATCGAAGCGGTGCGGGAGATGAGGGTAGAATTGCCATCCTGCTCATTATAATGATGGTTGGTTGACGCATCATCGAAGCCATGATAGCCTAACGAAGAGTTGATGACATCCACGCCGCAACTGTCAGCATATTCAGCCGCAAAAGCCCAGTAATCCTCTTCTGCCAGACTCTCTGTGCGCTCATCTTCACAGCGCACCAGCAGATATTGAGCCTCAGGCGCCACCCCCACGAATCTTTCGGGTTCGTTGGCAGCCATCGTAGAAAGCACCATCGTTCCATGCTCCATCTCGGCGAAAACATTCTTGGATTGAGGAACCACAAAGTCCTTAACGCCCGCCAATCTGATATTATGCAGCGCCGGAATCTTATCCACATTCATGAATCCGCCGTCGAAGACAGCAATCATCATTCCTCTGCCCAAATGTCCGGTTTCATGCAGCCGCTTGCCGTTGAGCGACTGGATCTGCGCATCGGCAGCACCATATTCGCCTACTCCACCAGTCCAATCGTTCAATCCCCTGCGAACGCTACTTCTGACGCGCTGACTGACAGAATCGGGAGCAGAGAAGACCTTCATTTTCCGTGTGATGAAATCGAGTTCATCCAGTTTCCGTAGTTCCTTCTCCTTATGAATGCGGACCAGCAGGGTATTGTTCCACTTGCTCTTGCCCACAATCTCGATGCCTGCCTCGCTTACAGCCTGCTCATAAGCAGGAGCCACAGGCAAATCGGTAACATCGATGGGCAGATTCTGCCTCTTTCTGCGCTCTATGGAACGGGAAGAGAGGAATTCTGCCGGGCGACTTACCGAGAAGGGAGTGTGACTGAGGTCTTTGTCTCTGAGATAAAGACGATACATCATACACTTGCCTCCAGGATACGACACCATATCGGTTTCGGCGATGCGGGGCAACCGCATCAGTTGCTCAAAATTACTAACCCTGTCTTCGCGAGCAAACAAAGAAAGAGTGGTCATTAAAAATGCATAAAGCATCAAAAATTTTTTCATCATTATATCGGTAGTCCGGTTTGTTATTGTTGTTGCTGCAATATTTCTGTATTGCATTTATTAATCAGTTGAATTGTTTATTCTGAAGTGCAAAAGTACAGAAATTGTACGAAAACACCAAAGGAAAAGGGAAGTTTTTATCATGAAATGCAAGTTTTTCTCATATATATAATAAGGTATCAGATATTTTTTGTACTTTTGCAGACAAGTAGCCGCTGCAATTGCATTCTGAAAGAAGCAGGGCAAGCGGCTATGAGGCAAAAACAGATATAAATGGAAAATAAACAAGCGACATTAGAATTAGGTACGAAGCCGGTGGGCAAGCTGCTCGTTCAGTATGCCTTGCCAGCTATGATTGCGATGACCGCCGCCTCACTCTACAACATCGTAGACCGAGTATTCATCGGTCAGGGTGTGGGAGCCATGGCCATCTCAGGTCTCGCCATCACCTTCCCCTTCATGAACCTCACCGCTGCCTTCGGAGCCGGTGTGGGCGTAGGAGCGTCTACTGCCATCAGCGTGAAGTTGGGACAAAAAGACTATGCCACAGCGCAAAACATTCTGGGTAACACGATTTCACTGAATCTCATCATCGGTATCGGACTGAGCATCATCTGTCTGCTCTTCCTCGACCCAATCCTGAGATTCTTCGGAGCCAGCGACCAGACGCTCATCTATGCCCATGAGTATATGGTCATCATCCTGCTGGGCAATGTGGTGAGCCACATGTATTTCGGCATGAACGCCCTGCTCCGAGCAGCGAGCAAGCCCAAGCAGGCGATGTACGCCACCATCTTCACGGTGGTGATGAACGTGATACTCGATGCCCTCTTCATCCTCGTCTTCAAATGGGGAATACAGGGTGCCGCCATCGCCACCATCCTTTCGCAGCTGATGGCGCTGATGTGGCAGATCAAGCTCTTCAGCAACAAGAGTGAACTGCTCCACTTCAAGAAAGGAATCTACAAACTGAAGAGGAAACTCGTAGATAACATCCTCGCCATCGGCATTTCGCCTTTCCTGATGAACGTGTGCGCCTGCATCATCGTCATCTTCATCAACAACCAGCTGGTGCGGTTCGGAGGCGACCTCTCCGTGGGAGCCTACGGAATAGCCAATGGTATTGCGATGGTGTTCATCATGTTCGTATTAGGCGTAAACCAGGGAATGCAGCCTATAGCCGGCTACAACTATGGAGCACAGAAACTGGACCGACTGATGCGCGTACTGAATCTGAGCATCATTGCCGCCACCGCCATCATGGTAACGGGCTGGCTGATAGCGATGTTCCTGCCTTACTACTGCGCGAGAATGTTTACTACCGATAAGCATCTGATAGACCTGGGCATTAAGGCGATCAGAGTAGTGATGTTCTGCTTCCCGGTCATCGGGTTCCAGATGGTCATCACGAACTTCTTCCAGTGCATCGGAAAGGTGAAGATCAGTATCTTCCTCTCCTTGTCGAGACAGTTGCTCATCCTTCTGCCGCTCCTGGCTTTCCTGCCGATGATCTGGGACATTGATGGAGTATGGTACAGTATGCCTATCTCCGACTTCTCAGCCGCAGTCATCGCCGGAGTCGTCATGGTATGGTACATGAACAAGTTGAAAAGACAACACCAAGAACAGCTAAAAGTTAAAAGTTTATAGTTAATAGGGCATTCATTCAGTTAATAGTTTGAAATTTATAGTTTATAGCAATCTTGCTAACTGCTAAGCCCTATAAACTTTCAACTATAAACTGTAAACTATAAACTGTAAACTATAAATTATAAACTATAAATTATGAATAAGATTATCATAAACGTGGGTCGCCAGATAGGTAGCGGCGGCCATATCATCGCCGAGAAGCTGGCGGAGGATTTCGGTTGCAAATGTTACGACCGTGAGCTGCTGAATCTTGCCGCCAAGGAGAGTGGATTCTCTGAGAAATTCTTCGAGCAGAACGATGAGCAGAAGGGATTCTTCAAGTCTCTCTTCCATACCCATCTGCCCTTCCTGAGCGATAACAATTTCTATCACAACGACTTCTCGCAGGAAGGTCTGTACAAGTTCCAGAGCGACGCCATCAGAAAGGCTGCCGATGAGGGCAACTGCGTGTTTGTGGGCAGAACCGCCGACTATGTACTGCGTGATTACAAGAACGTGATCAACATCTTCATCACCGCCAATATCGACGACCGCATCAAGGCAGTGTGCAAGCGAAAGGACATCGACAGAGCCTCCGCTCGCAAGTTCATCGAAAGCCATGAGGAGCAGCGCGCCTCTTACTACGATTACTATACAGGCAAGAAGTGGGGACACAGCGAGAGCTACGACCTCTGCATCAACAGCAGCCATCTGGGAATCGAAGAAACAGAGAAGTTTATCGCAGAATTTATCAGAAAGAAGTTCGGACTTAGTGATTAATTATTAGTGATTAATTATTTGTTATTAGTGATTAATTTTAGGGACATAAAACATTAAACATCATATAAATGAAGAAGATTATGCTTTTGGGCTCAGGCGAACTGGGCAAAGAATTTACCATCGCCGCAAAGCGAGCAGGACAGTACGTCATCGCTTGCGACAAGTATGACAATGCACCAGCCATGCAGGTAGCCGACGAGCGAGAAGTGTTCTCGATGCTCGATGGCGACGCATTGACCGCAGTGGTAGAGAAACATCACCCAGACATCATCGTGCCTGAGATTGAAGCTATCCGCACCGAGCGACTCTTCGACTTCGAGAAGGAGGGCATCCAGGTTGTGCCTTCTGCACGTGCCGTGAACTACACCATGAACCGCCGTGCCATCCGCGACCTTGCCGCCAAGGAACTGGGGCTGCGCACCGCCAAGTACTTCTATGCCAAGACCTTCGAGGAGTTTAAGAACGCTGCCGATGAAATCGGTTTCCCATGCGTAGTGAAACCTCTGATGAGTTCAAGCGGTCATGGACAGAGCTATGTTCACAACGATGATGAACTGAAGGAGGCTTACAAGGAAGCAATGGAAGAAGGTCGTGGCGACGTGAAGGAAGTAATCATCGAGGAATTTATCGACTTCGATTCTGAGTTCACCCTGCTCACCGTCACCCAGAAAGACGGTCCTACCCTCTTCTGTCCGCCTATCGGCCACGTACAGAAGGGCGGCGACTACCGCGAGAGTTGGCAGCCATTCCAGATTCCAGAGGAGGCTTTGAAGAAGGCTGAGCACATTGCCGGTGAAGTAACCAAGGCATTGACTGGTGCCGGTCTCTGGGGCGTAGAGTTCTTCCTGAGCAAGCAGGGCGAAGTCATCTTCTCAGAGTTGAGTCCTCGTCCACACGATACAGGTATGGTAACCCTCGGTCACACCACCAATCTGAGCGAGTTTGAACTCCATTTCCGTGCCGTGATGGGCTTGCCTATCGCCGGAATCCATCTGGAGCACATCGGCTGTTCTGCCGTCATCCTCTCACCAGAGGAAAGCACCGAGCCATTAAACTACAATATGCTCGATGCGCTGAAGGAAGACCATACCCGCATCCGTATCTTCGGCAAGCCAGAGGCTCACGTAGGCAGAAGAATGGGTGTAGTGCTCTGCTACGGCGAAAAGGGCGATGACCTCAACCAGCTTCGCGACAAGGCAAAGCGCCTGGCAAAAACCGTATTGGGAACCGACCCATACATGAAGAAATAACATCATCCCCCATTAAAAAATACCGAGAGGGCAGATTTGTTACCTGCCCAGCAACAAAGAATACAGAAAGCGAGAAGTTAACTGTTTAACAGTTAACAGTTCGTTTTCTGTACTTCTTTTATTGAAAACTCGCCCACACTATTCCAATGATTTACAATTCATTTCTATACATCACCTTATTTCCCTTCCTCTTCTTGCTGCTCCATGCCATCAAGAAGGAAGCCATCAAAAAGTATTTTTTGTTGGCGATTTCCTATGCCCTATACTACTATTACAACCAGTCATTGGCAGCTATACTTTTGGTGGTAACACTCATCTCATATACTTCCGCTCTATTGATAGAAAGAAATAAGGGAAAGGAGAGAACAAACAGCACCTCAAACAACAGAAGCAAACTCATTGTTTATTTAGGAGCCCTTCTCACCACCCTCCCCCTGCTCTTCTACAAATATACAGACTTTATCCTCACAGAGGTGCTCTACATGGATAGCCTCTCATCTCACCATACCCTCATAGTACCACTGGGTATCTCTTTCTTCACCTTTCAGGCATTGAGTTATCTCTTCGATGTTTACAGAGATAAGTATCAAGCAGAGCATCATCTGCCCACCTACATGCTCTATATATCCTTCTTCCCATCCATCACGGCAGGTCCTATCAACCGATACGATGCCCTGAGATGCCAACTGAGCCAGCTGGTGCGTCCTAACTATCAGCAGTTGGCAAATGGTGCCAAGATGATAGTGTGGGGTATGTTCTTGAAGACGGTTATTGCCGACCGTCTCTTGCTCTACGTGAATCCCGTGCTGGATGGCTATATGCAGCACAGTGGATCAGAATTGCTGGCAGCCTCCGTCCTCTATTCCATCCAACTATACACCGACTTTGCCGGCTACTCTCTCATAGCCATCGGTTCGGCTTCCATGCTCGGCATCCGCTTGCAACAGAATTTCCACAATCCCTACTTTGCCCATAGCGTCACCGACTTTTGGCATCGTTGGCACATCAGTCTCTCCCAATGGCTGCGCGATTACATCTACATCCCCATAGGCGGAAACAGATGCAGCAAGGGGAGAACCTATCTCAACATCATTATCACCTTCCTCATCAGTGGCATTTGGCATGGGGCTAACTGGACCTTCATACTTTGGGGAGTTCTTCACGGATTCTTCCAAGTGATGGAGAAGATGCTAAGCTTCACCAAAGAGAGTAGAAATACCGAGCACAAAGTTAGGCAGAGAATGAGGAGAGGAATAAGCATCCTCATCAACTTCCTGCTCATCAACTTCCTATGGATATTCTTCCGAATGCCAAGCGTGGGCGATGCCTTCCATGTAATCGGCAAGATATTCACTGAGCAAGACATGAACTTCTGGGTATTTGAAAAATTCATCCTCTTATTCATCTTGATGGTATTCGCCAAAGATCTCATCGTTGAAGTAACCCCAAGTCAAAATCCATTCCATCATCCGAAGCTCTGGGTGAGATGGTGTACATACGTCGTGGTAACTACCAGCATCTTCCTCTTCGGTGTATTCGATTCGGGGCAATTCATCTACGCAGGTTTCTAAATCGTAAGCTAAAATAAACGTAAGTTGAAACAAATCGTAAGCTGAAATATGAAAAAGTTCTTAAGTAAAATCATGGTCTTTCTTATCTTGCTGACCATCATATATATCATCACGGCACAAACCTTTCGTTATCTCGACCTTCAGGTAAAAGGCGAGAGCGGCAGGATGCGCTATATCCACAATGAGCTGATAGCCGACTCCATCATCATGGGGTCGTCGAGAGCCTTGCATCACTACGACCCAGACATCTTGGGCAACTATTATAATGTGGGAGAAGACCGCATGGGCATCATCTTCAGCATGGGCAGACTGCAACTACTCAAGCAAAGACGCATGCCCTACATGCTCATCTACGATGTAGAACCAGACTATGACCTGCTGCAAGATGACAACAGTACCTATCTCACCAACCTGCGCCCCTATTACCACCGACCAGGCATACGAGAGATTTTCTGGGACGTGGACTCCACCGAGCGCATCAAGATGCTCTTTCCTTTCTATCAGTATAATTCGAGGTTACTCAAGCTGCTTGCCGACTGGCGTCATCCAGCCATGAGCTATACCAAGGGTTACTCTCCCTACGAGGGATGCCAAGCCATCGAGAAGGAGACCTTACCCCAAAACAAACACGACAGAAAGAAATATGAATATCTGCACAAGTTGATAGCCGAATGCAAAAGGAGCCATACCAGCCTCATATTCACAGCATCGCCACAGCTATCCTACCAAAGCGACTCAGTATTTCGCAGGTTCAAGCTTATCTGCCAACAGGAAGGCATCCCATTCCTTAACCATTATTGCGACACTGCCTACACCCATCACAGGGCATTATTCCACAATGCCAACCATCTGAACCGTGAAGGTGCAAGCCTCTACTCCAAGGAAATTAAGAAGGAAATGAGCCATCGTAAGTTCAATGCCAGCATCAAGTTGTCCAAGAAGGATAAGCAATAAGCAATAAAAAAAGAAAAAGAGCGTTATCAAATAAAAGAATACAACTTTATGAAAGAATTAGGTAGAATCATCAAATTACATACCATATCCGACCCTAGAGGCAACCTGACTGTATCAGAGGAGAACATCGAGCTTCCCTTCGACTTGAAACGTGCCTACTGGATATACAATGTGCCACAGGGTGGCAACCGAGGCGGTCATGCCCACAAAAAGCTCCAGCAAGTCATCATCGCCGTGCATGGATCATTTACCGTATCCCTAGACAACGGCAAGGAGACCAAGAAATACCAGCTCAGCAATCCTGGCATGGGGCTCTATCTCGGCACAGAGATATGGCGCACACTGGATGATTTCTCCGAGGGAGCCGTATGCCTGGTGCTTGCCTCTGAACTTTATGAGCCAGAAGACTATCTGTATGAATACGATGAATTTCTGAAATACATCCATACCACACATAGCACAACATCAGAGCCATGATAGAAATCAAAAGATATACCCCAAAAGACGCTGCCGAATGGAACAACTTTGTTTGGAAATCCAGACAAGGCACCTTCCTCTTCGACAGAAACTATATGGACTATCATCAAGACAGATTTCATGACCATTCCTTGATGTTCTATTATAAAGGACGCTTGTATGCCATTCTTCCTGCCAATGAAACTGCGGATGAGGACAAGAAGATTCTCTATTCTCACCAAGGACTGACGTATGGAGGCTTACTGACTTGTTCCAAGGTAACAGCAGAAGTTTGCATCGACATCTTTCAGGCTCTCAAGGACTATCTCCTGCAAAATGATTTCCAGTTATGTATCTACAAGGCAATGCCATGGATATACCAGAGCATCCCTTCGGAAGAGGACCTCTATGCTCTCTCCTATATTGGGAAGGCAAAGTTGATAGCTAGAGAGATTTCCACTACCATTTTTCTCAATGCCCCCTTACGATTCAGCGAGCAGAGAAGAAGAGGCATCAAGAAAGCTGTGAGCCATGGACTAAGTGTTGGATTTACAAAATTTCCAAAGGACATCACAGACTTTTGGGATTTATTGGACAAGAATCTTTGGCAGAGGCATAATACTCATCCTGTACACTCGAAAGAGGAACTGCAATTACTTATGCATCGTTTTCCAGACCACATTCTCTGCTTTGTGGTAAAGAAAGATGAAACGATTATTGGTGGAAGCATCGTATATACTACCCCCCAAGTAATTCATACCCAGTATATCGCTGCCAACGAATTGGGCAAGGAACTGGGAGCTTTGGATGCCCTCTTCGACTTTATCCTCCACAAATGCCCATGGAATGTCCCATACTTCGACTTCGGCAAATCCACAGAAGATGCGGGCAAGTATCTCAACAAGAATCTCATCCACCAAAAGGAAGGATTCGGAGGAAGAGGGGTCATCTACGACACATACCAATGGGAAATCTAACTGAGCAGAGATAAGAATAAAGCCCACCGATTTGGTGGGCTTTATTCGTATAGATTAAGATTCAATACTTCTTTTACAAAAGCACTACGGTTACGCCTCTGGCTGCCTGCGCACCCATTACCAGAGCCTGCTCAATATCGGCAGTCTTGGAAGGACCACTGATGAAAATACCGAAATTGTACTTCGGATCCATCTCAATACGGGCATAAGCCTCATGCATATTGTTCACAATCTTCTCTTTTTCGAGGAATATTACAAGGTATTCCGAGATAAAGAGCACCGCTTTCTCCTTCATGGTCTGAGGAATCCAGATGCAGCCATTCTCGGCAACACCCACTTCACCACGAACAATACCCACATCAGTACCATTCAGGTCGTTAGCCTCAGCCACGGTATCAGGATTCTTCTGGGCAATCGTGATTTCTGGCAGATGAGAAGCAAAGACCTTGGCTTCCGGATAAGCCTTCTTCACCAGCTCATCCAGACTCTCACCCTCCTTCGCCTCTATCACATGACCGCCTACCGATTCCGTCATCTCAATAAACTGTTTCAGCGTATCCTCATACTGGATACCCTTCACATCTACGGCAGGCATATCGAATTGAACGTGCGTATTCTTACGCAACTTGTTCAGGAAATCTTCTTTCTTCATTGAACTTTGAAATTTGAACTTTGAACTTTATGATTACCCACTACTTCACCTTTCCTTCTTTCCAAAGCTGATGGAAACTCTTCTTTGCAAACTCAGGCATGGCGTGACCGATGCCCCAGGCATTCCAATTGCTGAAGTGCGTACAGCATTCAGGAACCAGATTGACAAGCGGAGCAAACTTCAGGGCAGTGGTGTAGAGCGCAGGACGGTCGAAGAGATACTTCATACCATTCGACATCGCCTTCTTGACAGGATCAGCCTTACCCAACTTCTCCAGACTCTGGCGCCAGACATAAATCTGAGAACCCGGTCCTACCTTGGAAGGACAGACATTATCGCAAGACAAGCACAAAGTACATGCCGAAACATTGTCGCTGTACTTCTGAGGATTCTTCAGCATACCCAGGTTCACGCCAATAGGACCCGGAATAAAATAGGTGTAGCTGTAACCACCCGAACGACGATAAACCGGACAGGTATTCATGCAGGCACCGCAGCGCATACACTTCAACGTCTGCCAGTGGTCCTTATCAGCAAGAATGTCGCTTCTGCCGTTATCCACCAATACCACATGCATCTCGGCACCCGGACGAGCCTGGCGGAAATGAGAGGTAAAGGTAGTGGTAGGCTGACCGGTTCCGCAGCGGCAAAGCAGGCGCTGGAATACAGCCAGTGACTTATAATCAGGAACCAGTTTCTCAATACCCATCGCTACGATATGGAGCTTAGGCATGGAAGTGGTCATATCCGCATTACCCTCGTTGGTGCAGACCACGCAATCGCCGGTAGCAGCCACACCGAAGTTACAGCCAGTCATACCAGCTCCAGCTTCCATAAACTGGTCGCGGAGATGATGACGGGCACAGCGGGTCAGATAAGTAGGATCATAGTTGCCGATTTCCTTGGAGATTCCCTTCTCCTCGAACATCTTACCTACCTCCTCACGCTTCAGGTGGATGGCAGGCATCACGATATGGCTAGGCTTCTGACCCAGAAGCTGGATGATGCGCTCACCCAGGTCGGTCTCCACCACGTCAATGCCGTGCTGCTCCAGATAAGGATTCATCTCGCACTCCTCGGTGAGCATCGACTTCGACTTCACCATCTTCTTCACGTTATGATCTTTCAGGATACCGAGCACAATCTCATTAAATTCCTGTGCATCCTTTGCCCAGTGAACCTTCACCCCACGGCTCTCCAGATTCTTGGAAAACATATCGAGATAATCGGCGAGATGAGTAATCGTGTGCATCTTGATTTCAGACGCATGCTCGCGGAGATCTTCCCACTCAGGAAGTTCCTGCGCCATCTTATCTCTTTTCTGACGAACAGACCAGAAGGTAGCGTCGTGCCAGGTGGTCTTCTCTACGTTCTGCGTAAACTTCGCAGCTCTCTTGGAATGTTCTGTACTCATAGTCCTGCAGCTAATATTTGAACAACATGAATAAACTTGATCGGCATCTTCTCTTTCTTGGCGATTCCAGCCATGTGCATCAGACAGGAAGAATCCGGTCCGGTAACAAACTCAGCGCCTGTAGCCATGTGGCGCTTGATCTTCTCCTCGCCCATACGGGTAGAAACGGCAGGTTCCTCAATAGAGAACATACCGCCAAATCCGCAGCACTCATCCTTGCGCTCCGGTTCGTGGATGGTAATGCCTTCCACCATATTCAATAGATCGATAATCTTGTTGAATGGCTTGATGTGTCGCTCGGATGGAGACGACAAGCCCAGTTCGCGCACACCGTGACAACTGTTGTGCACACTCACCACATGCGGGAATTTGCCCGGCACATGATCCACCTTCAGCACATCGTGAAGGAACTCCACAACATCCATGATTTTCTTAGAGGAAACACACTCGTGCTTACCCTCAAGGATTTTAGGATAATACACCTTTACGTAAGCGGCACATGAGGCAGAAGGAGCTACGATGTAATCGTAATCCTTGAACAACTCATCAAATGTCTCTATGACCTTCTCCGACTTGTCCTGAAAACCGGCATTAGCCATTGGCTGGCCGCAGCAAGTCTGTTTTTCGGGATAACCCACGTCTAGTCCGTAATGCTTAAGCAACTTGTATGTAGCCACACCCGCTTCAGGGTAAAGGGCATCCACATAACAAGGGACGAATAATCCGACTTTCATTGTTGTTATATTTATCTTGTTTGCTATTTGTTTATTCTTTTTCTACATGACTAAAAGTCGCTGCAAAAGTAACAAAATAATTGCAAAAATACGACTTTCTAGAGAAGAAATAATAATAATTGATGTTATTTAACTGTAAAGATTTGCAGAAAATTTGGAATAATCAAATAAATAGCGTAACTTTGCATCCCAAAATAGTGTGTCTACCATTTGTGAACTAAGCCAAATGCAGTTTAGTTGCTAAAAACATAAATAACAAGACATATAAAGAACAAACTTATAGTTATATATAATGATGAAGAAACAGCTTAAGAAAGTCCTCGTTCTGGGTTCCGGTGCTTTGAAGATCGGCCAGGCAGGTGAGTTTGACTATTCCGGTTCGCAGGCTCTCAAGGCTTTGCGCGAGGAGGGTATTAGTTCCGTCCTCATTAATCCAAACGTTGCTACAATTCAGACAAGTGAAGGTATTGCTGACAAGGTTTATTTCTTGCCGGTGACACCTTTTTTTGTAACTGAAATTATCAAGAAGGAGCGCCCAGACGGCATCATGCTGGCTTGGGGTGGACAGACGGGTTTGAACGTTGGTACAGAACTTTACCTCAACGGTGTGCTCAAGGAGTACGGTGTGGATGTGTTGGGTACTTCGGTAGAGGCAATCATGAACACAGAAGACCGCGACCTCTTCGTAAAGGAGCTTAACAAGGTTGACCTCAAGGTTCC
Organism: Segatella copri; assembly: GCF_015074785.1. Lineage (NCBI taxonomy): Bacteria > Pseudomonadati > Bacteroidota > Bacteroidia > Bacteroidales > Prevotellaceae > Segatella > Segatella copri. The sequence continues at coordinate 86,609 of NZ_CP042464.1, read as the reverse complement.
AGTAAGCCACGCTTGCGAGAACATGGAGGAGGCTGTGGCTGCGGCACGCAACATCGGCTACCCTATCATGATCCGTTCTGCCTACGCGCTGGGTGGTCTCGGTTCTGGTGTCTGCAAGACCGAAGAGGAGTTCAAGGAGATTGCTGAATCTGCCTTCACTTTCGCACCTCAGGTACTCGTTGAGGAGAGCCTGAAGGGATGGAAGGAGATTGAGTTCGAGTGCATCCGTGATGCTAACGACCGTTGCTTCACCGTTGCCTCTATGGAAAACTTCGACCCACTGGGTATCCACACGGGTGAGTCTATCGTGGTGGCTCCTACCTGTTCTCTTACCGACGAGCAGGTGAAGATGTTGCAGGACATCGCCGTGAAGTGCGTCCGTCACCTCAACATCGTGGGTGAGTGCAACATCCAGTATGCTTTCAATGCAGAGACCAACGACTACCGTATCATCGAGATCAACGCTCGCTTGAGCCGTTCTTCAGCCCTCGCATCTAAGGCTACCGGTTATCCGCTCGCCTTCGTTGCTGCCAAGATTGCCCTCGGTTATACACTCGACCAGATTGGCGAGATGGGTACTCCTAACTCAGCTTATGTGGCTCCATCACTCGACTATATGATCTGCAAGATTCCTCGTTGGGACCTTACCAAGTTTGCCGGTGTAAGCCGCAAGATTGGTTCTTCCATGAAGTCTGTAGGCGAAATCATGTCTATCGGCCGCTCATTCGAGGAGATGCTCCAGAAGGGTCTCCGTATGATTGGTCAGGGAATGCACGGTTTCGTAGGCAACGACCATACCAAGTTCGAAAACCTGGATGAGGAACTTTCTAACCCTACCGACCTCCGTATCTTCGCCATTGCCCAGGCTCTGGAGGAAGGCTACACCATCGAGCGCATCGAGGAGTTGACCAAGATTGACCCTTGGTTCATCGAGCGCATGAAGAATATCGTAGATTACAAGCACAAGCTTTCTGAATATAATACTCTGGAGGAGATTCCAGCCGAGGTATTGCGCGAGGCTAAGGTATTGGGCTTCTCTGACTTCCAGATTGGCCGCTTCGTATTGAAGACTCAGAACACAAACATGGAGAAGGAGGTGCTCGCAGTTCGTGCCCAGCGCAAGAAGCTGAACATTCTTCCTGCCGTAAAGCGCATCCCTACTGTGGCTAGCGAGCATCCTGACCTTACCAACTATCTCTACATGACTTACGCTGTAGAGGGTTACGACATCAACTACTACAAGAACGAGAAGTCTGTCATCGTTCTCGGTTCTGGTGCTTACCGCATCGGTTCTTCTGTAGAGTTCGACTGGTGTTCAGTAAACGCCATCAACACAGCCCGCAAGTTGGGTTACAAGTCAATCATGATCAACTACAACCCGGAGACCGTATCTACCGACTACGATATGTGCGACCGTCTCTACTTCGATGAGCTTTCATTCGAGCGTGTACTCGATGTCATCGACCTGGAGTCACCACGTGGTGTGATTGTTTCTGTAGGTGGTCAGATTCCAAACAACCTGGCTATGAAGCTCCATCGCCAGTCTGTGCCAATCCTGGGTACATCTCCTGTCAACATCGACCGTGCCGAGAACCGCGGTAAGTTCTCTGCCATGCTCGATAAGCTCGGTATCGACCAGCCTAAGTGGAGCGCCCTCACATCAATGGAGGATGTTCAGAAGTTCATCGACGAGGTAGGCTATCCTGTTCTCGTTCGTCCATCTTACGTTCTTTCTGGTGCAGCCATGAACGTTTGCCACAATGATGATGAGTTGCGTCGCTTCCTGGAGGCAGCTTCTGAGGTTTCTAAGGAGTACCCAGTGGTTATCTCTCAGTTCATGACCGAGACCAACGAGATTGAGTTCGACGGTGTTGCCCAGAATGGTGAGATTGTAGAGTATGGTATTTCAGAGCACGTAGAGTATGCAGGTGTTCACTCAGGTGACGCCACCATGACCTTCCCAGCTCAGCAGATTTCCTTCGCTACAGCCCGTCAGATCAAGAAGATTTCACGTGCCATCGCCAAGGAGCTCAACATCTCGGGTCCTTTCAATATCCAGTACTTGGCTAAGGGTCGCGATGTGAAGGTGATCGAGTGTAACCTCCGTGCATCCCGTTCATTCCCATTCGTGAGCAAGGTATTGAAGCGCAACTTCATCGAGACAGCTACCCGCATCATGCTCGATGCTCCATATCAGAAGCCAGACAAGTCTGCCTTCGATATCGACCGTATGGGTGTGAAGGCATCCCAGTTCTCATTCGCCCGCTTGCAGAACGCCGACCCAGTTTTGGGTGTGGATATGAGTTCTACCGGTGAGGTAGGCTGTATGGGTGATACTTTCGAGGAGGCATTGCTCAACTCTTTGATTGCCACCGGCTACAAGATTCCTTCAAAGGACAAGGGCATCATGCTTTCAAGCGGTGGTGCTAAGGAGAAGGCTTCTCTGCTCGACGCAGCCCAGGCGCTGGTAAAGAATGGTTACACCATCTACGCTACAGCCGGTACAGCGAAGTTCCTGAACGAGAACAACGTGAAGGCTACAGCCGTAGGATGGCCTGATGAGGACCACAAGGATCTTCCTAACGTGATGCAGATGATTGCCGACCACAAGTTCGACCTCATCGTCAACATCCCTAAGAATCACACCAAGCGTGAGTTGACCAATGGTTACAGAATCCGTCGTGGCGCCATCGACCACAACATTCCTCTGATCACCAATGCCCGTCTGGCTTCCGCCTTCATCGAGGCATTCTGCACATTGAGCCAGGATCAGCTTCAGATTAAGAGCTGGCAGGAGTACGAGTAATCGCACGCGGATTTATATAAAATACGCCCTGTAAGGCCCAAGCCTTACAGGGCTTTTTTATTCCCTGCCATGAGAAAAAGGAGGCGAAATGATGGCTATCTCATTATTTTATTGTACCTTTGCAAACAGAAATTAGAATAAAACATGATAGTTTGTATAGCAGAGAAACCGAGTGTGGCTAAGGATATCGCCCGAATCATCGGGGCTACCACGGCACGCGACGGTTATATGGAAGGTAATGGTTACCAAGTAACATGGACCTTCGGCCACCTTTGTGAGCTGAAGGAACCGGATGATTATACTCCGATGTGGAAGCATTGGAGCCTTTCGGCGTTGCCGATGATTCCACAGCGTTTCGGTATCAAGCTCATCAACGATGAAGGCATCAAGAAGCAGTTTGCTACCATCGAGAAACTGATGCAGGCTGCCGACAGCATCATCAACTGCGGTGACGCCGGACAGGAAGGAGAGCTTATCCAGAGATGGGTGATGCAGAAGGCACAGGCAAAATGCCCCGTCAAGAGACTGTGGATTTCGTCCATGACCGATGAAGCCATCAAGCAGGGCTTCCAGGAACTGAAAGACCAGGGGGAATATCAGTCACTCTATCTAGCCGGACTTTCCCGTGCCATCGGCGACTGGATTCTCGGCATGAACGCCACCCGACTTTACACATTGAAATACGGTCAGAACCGACAGGTGCTCAGCATCGGCCGGGTGCAGACCCCTACCCTTGCCCTCATCGTAAACCGCCAGAAGGAAATCGACAACTTCGTTTCCGAACCTTACTGGGTACTCGCCACCATCTACCGCGACACCCAGTTTACCGCCACCAGCGGCAAGTTTACCAGCAAGGAGGAAGGCGAGAAGGCTTTCAGCACCATCGCCGGCAAACCCTTCACCGTTACCGATGTAAGTAAGAAGAAGGGAAACGAGGCGCCACCTCATCTCTACGACCTCACCTCGCTGCAGGTGGATTGCAACAAGAAGTTTGCCTACTCTGCCGATATTACGCTGAAGCTCATCCAGAGTCTCTACGAGAAGAAGTACACCACTTATCCTCGTGTAGATACCCAGTTCCTGACCGACGATATCTATCCGAAATGTCCGCAGATTCTGAACGGAGTAAGTCAGGCAAAGATCATGAGTCAGCAGAAATACCTCCCGCTCATCCAGCAGCTCGCAACAATCAGCAAGAAATTGCCGAAGAGCAAGAAGGTTTTCGATAATAGCAAGGTAACCGACCACCACGCCATCATCCCAACCGGTGTTCCGCCAACCGGACTCACCGATATGGAGGCAAACGTGTATGATCTCATCGCCAAGCGCTTCATCAGCGTGTTCTATCCGGATTGTAAATTCTCCACCACCACAGTTTTGGGCGAGGTAATCAACGAAGACGGACCGAAACCGGAAAAGATAGAGTTCAAGGTGAGCGGTAAGGAGATTCTCGAACCAGGCTGGCGAGTAGTCTATGCCAAGGATGTAAAGAATGCAGATGACGATGATGCTTCAGATAACGCCAACGGAAATGCAGACTCCGGAAACGGTGCCAAGAAGGAAGTGGTAGAAGAAAGAACCCTCCCATCCTTCACAAAAGGCGAATCGGGAGACCATCAGCCTACCCTGACGGAGAAGTGGACCACGCCACCTAAGTATTATACCGAGGCAACCCTGCTGCGTGCGATGGAGACAGCCGGTAAATTCGTAGAAGACGAAGAACTTCGTGCGGCGCTCAAGGAGAACGGAATCGGCCGACCATCCTCCCGTGCCGGCATCATCGAGACCCTCTTCAAGCGCCACTACATCCGTCGCCAACGCAAGAATCTGATGGCAACCCCGACAGGCATCGAACTCATTGACACCATCCATGAGGAACTGCTGAAGAGTTGCGAACTGACCGGTATCTGGGAGAAGAAACTCCGCGACATCGAGCACAAGACCTACGATCCTGCCGACTTCATCAACGGACTGAAAGAACAGATCAACAAGATAGTCATCGATGTGTTGTCAGACAACAGCAACCGGAGAGTGACCATCATGACAGAGGAAGACCTCAAGAAGAAACCGGCTGCCAAGAAACCAGCTGCCAAGAAAGCTCCAGCCAAGAAAGCCGATAAGGCTGCAGCACAGAATACAGATTCTCAGAATGCCCCTGCTCAGCCAGCTCCAGCTGCCGACCCAATGGTTGGCAAACCATGTCCGCTCTGCGGCAAGGGCGTCATCATCAAGGGCAAGACCGCCTATGGCTGCAGCAACTGGAAGGCAGGCTGCCAATATCGCCAGCCATTCTCACAGATGTAAATCAATATGAAACAAATAAGACTTTATCAAATCATAACAGCAATCAGCTGCCTCTTTCTGATAAGTTGCGGCATTGAACAGAACCTGAAGAAAGCAGACAAGCATCTTTCTTTAGGCGAATACTTCGATGCGGCAACCCAATATAAAAAGGTGTACACCAAGACACCTACCAAAGAGCGGGCTGCCCGAGGCAAGGTGGCTCTAAAGATGGCACGCTGCTATGATAAAATCAACAGTACGCCGAAGGCACTGGCTGCCTACAGCAACGCCATCCGATACAAGCAGGCAGACCTCAACGACCGCCTGGCTTACGCCCGGCTTCTCCTGAAGAACGGAAGTTACAGACAGGCAGCCAAGGAATTCGAATTCCTGCTCGATTCCATGCCCGACAATGTGCTGGTAAAGAACGGACTCGAATCGGCACGAAAAGCCCCAGTCTGGAAGAAGGAAGGAAGCCGGTACAAGGTAAAGCGGATGGATGTTTTCAACTCCCGAAGAGACGACTATTCGCCGATGTTCCTCAGCGATGACTGCAGTCAGCTCTATTTCACCTCAACCCGTAACGAAGCCCAGGGCAGCGACCTGAACGGAGTGACGGGAACGAAATCTGCCGACATCTTCTTCTCTGAAAAGAACGACAAAGGCAAATGGAGCAAGCCGGAAGCCATCGGAACCGGTCTCAACACCGACTACGAAGAGGGCGCATGCTGCTTTACCCCAGACGGCAAGCAGATGTACCTCACCCAGTGTACCACCGATCCCACTTCGCCCCGCTTAGCCCAGATAGTAACCTCCAACCGCTCAGATGCAGCCTGGAGCAAGCCTACAAATCTGGAAATCAGCAAAGATACACTCAGTTGTTTTGCCCATCCAGCCATCTCCCCTGATGGCGAATGGCTCTATTTCGTATCAGACATGCCGGGCGGAAAGGGCGGTCTCGACATCTGGCGAGTGCGCATCACTCCTGCCGGACTGGGCGGTGTAGAGAACCTGGGAGAACCAATCAACACCCCAGGCGATGAGATGTTCCCTACCTTCCGTCCTAACGGCGACTTTTACTTCAGCAGCAACGGTCATGTGGGAATGGGCGGACTCGACATCTATATCGCCAAAGTGAATTCCATCACCCGGAAATATGAACTCACCCACCCCGGCTATCCGCTGAATACAGAAGCCGATGACTTCGGAATGACTTTCGAGGGTCTCCACAACCAGGGCTTCTTCTGCTCTAACAGAAAAGACGGAAGAGGCTACGATCATATCTACTCCTTCGAGAATCCGGAGATTGTTACCACAATGAAGGGATGGGTTTACGAGAAAGACGGTTATGAACTGCCTGCCGCAGAGGTGAGAATCGTAGGCAACGACGGAACGAACAGGAAACTATCCGTCAAGGGCGACGGTTCGTTTGTCCTCCCTATCAATCCGCATGTCGACTACCTGGTGATGGCATCCTGCAAAGGCTACCTCAACCACAAGGAAGAACTTCGGGTTGATTCGGCTAAAGAGAGTAAGGAATACGTGCTCCAGTTCCCGCTGGCTTCCATCACAGCCCCTGTACTCATCGACAACATCTTCTACGATTTCGACAAGGCAACCCTTACCGAAGCCAGCACAACAGCCCTTGACCAGCTGGTAACGCTGCTGAAAGAGAACCCGCACGTTACCATCGAACTCAGCGCCCATTGCGACTACAAGGGAAACAGCGAATATAACAAGCATCTGTCTCAGCGCCGCGCCCAATCGGTAGTAGACTATCTGATAAAACACGGCATAGAGAAAGAGCGCCTCACCCCTGTGGGCTACGGCAAGGAGAAGCCGAAGAATGTGCGCAAGAAACTCACCGAGAAGTATCCTTGGCTCAAGGAAGGCGATGTGCTCAGCGAAGAATTTATCCTGAAGCAGAGCAAGGAGCATCAGGAAATCTGCAACCAGCTGAACCGCCGAACCGAGTTCAAAGTGCTACGCACTACCTATAAATTGTTTTAGAAACCGATATCATAAGCATAGGTGCTCTACTGAAAAAGTAGCAGCACCTATTTGTTTTTCTATATTCAGCAATATTAAATCTTCGTTCATCGACGCTGAATGTCCGTTCAGCGACGTTGAATGTACGTTCAGCGACGTTGAATGTCCGTTCAGCGTCGATGAACGGAGAATTAAAGAGCATAAAGATGATATTTATAGTAATAAAAAACTCTTTCTATTAGCACTAAAAACTATTCTGCTAATAGAAAGAGTTGATCATTCATACAATTGATATCAGGGAAGAAGCCTACTGACGCGCATCAGCCAGTTCATTATATCCCCAAACCATGATGAGGACAACGATGCCAGCCAGCACCATCAGGAGATTCTGAGAGTGGGCGATGGAATCTGCCAAATACGTAAGCGCACGCGAGCCGGAGAGGAGGAAATCTATCTTCATAGAGAAAAGCCACCCCTGTATCTGCTCCCATCCCTGACAGACTACTGCTATGATGATGCCTGCTGCCACACAGACTGCAGTCCATAAATGTTCCAGACGCTGGCGCTTAACCAGCGACATCGCAGTATCAGTTTCGGGTAAAGCCGGCAAAGCCTGCATCACCCTGTCGGAGAATCCGTCATCAGGAATCTCTGACATCTGGCAATCGGAAAAGAACATCTGCAAGAGTTCTTCATCCTGAGGGTTCAACGGTTCCCCTTTCATGCTCTCCAACTCCTTATCATTTATCTTATCGGTCATAACCATTCTGTTTTAAGTAACTTGCAAGTTTCTGTTTTCCTCGAGAGAGATGCGACTTAATGGTGCCTTGCGCCATTCCCGTCACCTCTGCAATCTTATCTATAGAGAGTCCATCCATCAGCTGCAGCGTGATGCATGTACGTTCATTTTCACTCAATATCTGTAATGCCTTGAGCAAATCCATCTTCAATCCGGCATGGGCACCCTGTGCATTCTTACTGGAAACGGCAGGCGTATCGATGTCCTGCGTCTCCTTATGACTGCGGGTATAATCATACCATACATTATAGGCGATGCGGTAGAGCCAGGTGGAGAAAGAGGCTGTACCCCTGAAACCGGACAGATGGGTATATGCCTTGACAAAGGTATCCTGAGCCAAGTCGTCACTCAGCTGCGCATCCCCCAGCGTCTGCCGCAGGAAGAACCCACGAATGGGTGACTGATACTTCCTGACCAGCAGGTCGAACGACTTGCGGTCATGAAGCATCACCACCTTCGTGACGAGAGAGATATCGGATAACTTTTCCACCTTATATATATTAACTAATAATTGTTGTTCTTTTCCTTGTGACTTCCCCTCCTATTGAGAAGCCATGATATATTGAATGTCGGCTGCTAGACCGGAGTTCCATTATATCCCGTGCCCTGATCGCCATGACGGTTCTTCCACCAGTCCTTGATGGCAGGAAGCGAGCCGATAATGGTCTGACCGATGCCATAGAAGAAGACCAGGGCTCCGATGCCAGCCAGGAAATCAGCATCCCACCAGGCAAACATGGCGCACAAGCCGGCTCCCAGGAAGGCATTTCTCAATCCACGCTTTACCAGATACTCATCGCTCTGCTTGTCTATCGGCCGGTCGCTTTCCGGAACATTGATGCCCTTCTCCATCGCCATTTCCGCCAGTTTCATCCGGTCGTTATGGCGGCGAATCAGATATCTGATAACCAGAAATACGATGATCAGCGGAGCAAAGACAAACAGCAGACCGAAGATGATACAGAAGATGATCATAACAGCCAGCGCTCCGCCACCAAATACCGAACCGATGAAATCGAACGGATCATCATAGTTGTCTAAACTGTATCTAGAATGAACAGACCTATTATCATTCTCATCATAATCATCATAGTTAGCCGAATCTGTACTGGTTGTATCAGAATAAGCCTCCAATGCCTCGTCGTCTTTATCCTTCGAAGCAGATGGCTGTGCGGCAGATGCAGGGGCAGCCTTTGAATCTACCTGTTGGGTAGTTGGATGATAACGATGTTTTGGAGCAGAAGACGCCAAAGACACTTGGGTGGCTCCGATGCTCATAACGAGCGCTAATGCCAATATTGCTTTCTTCATATCATTATTTTTTTATTGTTTTTACCTTGTTATTTGAAAAATTTCTGCTTCTTAGACGCATCTCTTCGCGATTTAGTTGCAAAGAAACGAAAAATTTCTTATTTTTGCAAACAAATTAAAGAAAAAGAGACAGAATGAAGACATTACCTGAAGATTTCAGAACATATACGCAGGCGCTGATGGGCGAAAAGCTGTATCAGCGTCTGGAGCATGCTATCCTTGAAGAGGAGGTACCAACCAGCATCCGCATCAATCCTTTCAAATGCAAGGATGCTGATGGCAAACCGGTTCCCTGGTGTCCGGAAACCGGACGTTATCTCTCTACCCGTCCCGGATTCACCTTCGATCCGCTGCTGCATGCCGGCTTATATTATGTACAGGAAGCCTCATCTATGTTTGTTGATATGGCTATCCGACAGTACGTAAAAGAACCGGTGATGATGCTGGATCTCTGTGCTGCCCCTGGCGGAAAGTCGACTGCCGTAAGGGCTGCCTTGCCGGAAGGGAGTCTGCTCTTCAGCAACGAACCGATGCGCACCCGCTCGCAGATTCTTGCCGAGAACGTACAGAAGTTCGGTCATCCGGATATGATTGTAACCAACAACTATCCCCGCGATTACAAGAAATCGAAGTTGCAGTTTGATGTGATCCTTACCGATGTTCCCTGCTCCGGCGAAGGAATGTTCCGCAAAGATGAAGGGGCTATCGGCGAATGGAGTACCCAGAATGTGAACAACTGCTGGCAGCTGCAGCGCGAAATCGTATCGGATATCTGGAACTGTCTGAAGCCAGGCGGTATCCTGATTTACTCTACCTGCACCTTCAATGCGCACGAAGATGAGGAGAACGTTGCCTGGATATGCGAAGAACTTGGCGCTGAAGTGATGGCACTGGAGGGTGTAGAAGATACATGGAACATCACCCGCAACCTCACGGGCACCGACTTCCCTGTTTACCGGTTCATTCCTGGCGTTTCGCGAGGCGAAGGTCTGTTTATGGCGATTCTGAAGAAAGAGGGCGAATGGGAAGCCGGCTCACAAGCCAAGGAGAACAGAAAGGATAAGAAAAAGAAAGACAAGAAGGTGGCTAAAGGAAAGGGACCGGAGATTCCGGACGGCTGGCTGAAGACTGATACGGAATGGATGCCTGCAGAAAGCAACGAGACTGTTTACGCCATTCCGGGCAGATGGAAAGACATCTACGACCAGGCTGAAAAGAACCTGAAGGTGCTGCATGCAGGTGTGAAACTGGGAACAGACAAGGGAAAGGGACTTATCCCCGACCAGGCTCTCGCTCTCTCTACGATGCTCAACAAAAATCACTTCCCACAGGTGGAGTTATCCTACGAAGATGCCATCCGCTACCTTCGCAAGGAGGCTGTGAATCTACCTGCCGATACGCCTAAGGGTTATGTTCTGGTAACCTACAGACAGGTTCCGATAGGCTGGGAAAAGAACATCGGCAACCGTGCCAACAACCTCTATCCGCAGGAGTGGAAGATCAAGAGTAGCCATGTTCCGGAAGAACAGTTTACAGTTAACAGTTTATAGTTAACAGTTTACAGCAAGAATGAATAATTCAACATTCAACACTCAACATTCAACATTAAAATAAAAAATGTTCAGCATCATTGCCTGTATATCAAAAGTGCATAGAGCTATCGGGTACAAGAACCGGTTGCTCTACGCCATCCCATCGGACATGACCCGATTTCGTATGCTCACAACTGGACATACGATTATCATGGGCAGGAAGACATTTGAGTCGCTGCCGAACGGAGCCTTGCCCAACCGCCGCAATATTGTTATCTCGAAGACAAAAGAGCAGATAACAGGGTGCGAAGTATACACCTCTCTGGAAGAAGCGCTGGCAGCAAGGAAAGAATCTGTTGGAAGCAAAGAAGCGGCAGCAAGCAAAGAAGCGATTGGAAGCAAAGAAGCATCAGATGAATGTTTCATCATCGGAGGAGCCAGCATATATGAACAGGCTTTGCCTTTTGCAGACAAGCTTTATCTCACAATCGTAGAAAAGGAGCCTGAACATGCCGATACCTTCTTTCCGGAAATCAATCCGGCAGAATGGGAAGTGACAGAAAAAGAAATGAGGAATGAAAACGGCTTACCGTTCACATTCCTCACCCTTTATAGAAAGCAGTAATCCCGCAGGGAGCTACTGCTTTTTTTCTTTTTTATATCTTATTTCTCTGCTGCAGCCTCCTCATCAGTTTCCTCTTCTTCATCGTTGAAGCTCTTGAGGTCCTGCATAGAAAGCTGACGGTTGATAGATGCATTAAAAGAGATGATGGTCTCGCTGCGAGACAATCCCAGTGGCTGCAACTTATCATGGATGATTTCCAGGAGATGGTGGTTGTTCAGCGCGTAAATCTTGATAAACATATCAAAGCTGCCTGTAGTATAGTGGCACTCTACAACCTCAGGAATCTTCTTCAACTCCTCTACAACCTGGTCAAACTTCTCAGGCTCCCTCAAATAGAGTCCCATATAGGCACAAGTTTCGTAACCTATCTTTTCTGGGTCAATGATGAATTGTGAACCCTTGATGATACCAAGATTTGTAAGTTTAGCTACACGCTGATGAATGGCAGCACCGCTCACATTGCAAGCGCGTGCCACTTCCAAAAATGGAATACGGGCATCCTGAGAAATCAGCTTCAGAATCTGCCTATCTAATGAATCTAAAATTTGTTTTGACATAATACTAATAATTTGCTTGCAAAGATAATACAAAAAATTAATAAAAGCAATTTTTTAAGAGAAAAAAATGATAAATTAATATTATTTTCCTTTTTCTGTAGCAGAATAACTGATTTTTAATGCTTTTGCCTGGCGCAAAGCCTGCTTTACATCGGTTATCACACCCATCTTGGTTTCCTGATCCGCTTTGATTGATACGGTCATCAGCTTCTGGTCTTCCGGTGACATACGCTTCTTTTCTGCCGAAATGTAATCCATCACTTCGGGAGCCGAAGCAAACTTGTCATTCAACTGGATCTGGGTACCGGTACCATACTTAGCCTGCATCTCTTTGGTTGGTTTACCTATATAGATATGGCTCACAGCCGATTTCTTGGTCAGGCGGGTGAGTTCCTTGCCTTGTGGCAAACGGCAGTCTACCTTCAAGGTAACCTGGCGCATGTGGGTAACAATCATAAAGAAGAACAGTACGGAGAAAATCAGGTCTGGCAGAGAAGATGTATTCAACCCTGGCACTTCATGCGATTTCTTATGAAAATTCATCATTGTTTACCTCCTTTCTGCTGTTCTGTAGCTGTTTCTGCCGATTTTTCTTCCCCTTGCTTTTCTTCAGCATTGGCATCAACACGCTGGTCGGTTTGAGTCATTGCGTTGGCATACGACTCTGTGATGCGCTGCGGACAGATGTTGCGCACCTGTTCTTTCTGGTCATTGTTCAAGAGGGCATAATTCCTGTGATATTTCTTCTGGGCTGTTTCGTTGCGTAGCTGGCTATATGCTTCCATCAGCTGATTCTGCATCTGGAAATAGAGATTATAGTCGGCATCGCGGTCACTCTCGATAGAGATGAGATGTTTCTTGCCCAGGCGGTGTACAAAGCGGATGGTTTCTTCCTTGAGCTGGCTCACCTTCATCGGCTTGTCATTAACCAAAAGCGTATCGCCAGCTGTCAGGCGCAGCGCCATCAGGTTAGCCTTGTCTACCGCCGTCTGCTGCTGCTCCTTCTTCTGCGGTTCAGGTGAAGGGAGTTGGCGCAACAGTCCCTTATCCACATCCATCGATGTGGTGACAAGGAAGAATATCAACAGCATGAACGAAATGTCGGCTGTAGATGTGGTATTCAGTCCCGGGGTTTCGTGTTGCTTCCTTCTAATCAGCATATTTAATCCTTATTTATAGAATAGAGAGCCCAAAGAGCTCTCTTTAGTTTTTCTTCCGAATATAACGTGTGGCACCGAAACAGACGGCACCGATTCCTGCCACCAGCATCAGGAGCGATGTGATGACAAACATATCTGAAAGCTTGAGCCAGAGCCAGTCGGCATAATTCTCGCCATTGATGAGCATCGGAGCAGAACCGCCCAAAAGGAAGGTAAGCAGCAAAACTGCCAAAGTTCCGATCCATGTGATGCGGAAGATGCGGCGCACGGGAATGCCATTCACTACAGCCTCCGACTTGCTGCTGCAATAATCTCTGATCATCGAAAAGACTGCCAGACCTGTACCTCCTATCAGGAAGAGCCACATCAGCAGGATGAGCACATCGGTAAAGAGAGGCGCATTAAAGTCGGGGTTCTCTTCGAAAGGCAAATCGTAGCCTACCAAAAAGAACAGACCGAAAACCAGCACCGCCAATCCTATCATGATATAGAACACCTGCTGCGATATCTTTTCGGCCGACTTCGTCTTCTGCTTTGAAAATTGAAATTTAACCATTTCTCTCTTCGTTTATTTATTCTTGGCAATAATATCCATTAAAGTAACCGCCGACTCCTCCATCTGGCTTGTCAGGTGCTCCACCTTAGAAAGGATGTAGTTATAGAAAACCTGAAGGATGAGGGCTACGATGATACCGAAGATAGTAGTGATGAGCGCCACTTTCATACCCGAAGCAACGATAGTAGGACTGATATCGCCCGCCTGCTGAATCTGGTCGAACGACATGACCATACCGATTACGGTTCCGAGGAATCCGAGCGATGGCGCCATAGCGATAAAGAGTTTGATCCAAGAGCATCCCTTCTCCAAATTAGCCGCCTGAACGGTACCATATCCGCTTACCGAGCGTTCGATGTCATCAAGACTCTCGCTGATATGCATCAAACCCTGGTAGCAGATAGAAGCCACCGGTCCGCGGGTATTCCGGCAGAGCGTCTTAGCCCCTTCCACATCTCCCGCCGACACCTTCTGGTCGATATCCTGCATCAACTTCTTGGCGTTGATTTCAGAAAGACTCAGATAGATGATGCGCTCGATACAGAAAGCCATACCCACGATGAGGGCGATGGCAACGAGAGACATAAATCCCGCATTACCCTCTATAAACTTTGTCTTAAGAGCTTGATGAAATCCCATGTTCTCTTCTTGAGCCATCATAGGCAGAGAACACATCCATGTGAAAACCAATATTGCAAAACGTGCAATAGCTGTATTTTTCTTCATATACCTTATTATATATATAAAAGCGGAAAGAGGGGGATTCGAACCCCCGAACCGGTTTTGCCGGTTACACGCTTTCCAGGCGTGCCTCTTCAGCCACTCGAGCACCTTTCCATATTCCGAAGAACTCTTCTTAATCGCCGCAACATGCTGCTGCAACAATTTCGAAGTGCAAAATTATTGCTTTTCCTCCGAAATACCATAACTTTCATTGTTTTTTTATGTTTATTTAAGGAGTTTTGAACGCTTGCGTCCTATACTTGCGATACGGATAGCGGAAAAACCCGCTCTGCATTGAGGTTGGTCTGTCGGGCAAACTCCTCTTCGCTTATGCCATAAGCCTTGGCGAGCGTCTTCATCACTTCTACCACGAAAGCACTCTCATTACGCTTGCCGCGATAAGGAACAGGCGCCATATACGGACTGTCGGTCTCCAGAACGATGCGATCCAGAGGAACTACGGCAGGGAGGTCTTCACGCAGATGACTGCTCTTGAAAGTAGATACGCCACCGACGCCCAATACAAACTTATCGAACGAGAGGAGTTCTTCTGCCTCCTTCTGATTGCCCGTAAAGCAATGGAAGACGCCACCCGGCAGTTCTTTCTCATACTTTCTGAGCAGATGTACCATCTCGTTCTGCGCCTTGCGGCAATGAATCATCAGCGGGAGCTGGGTTTCTACCGACCATTTTACCTGTTCCTCGAAAGCCTCGAGCTGCTCGTTTTCGAACTCACGGCTCCAGTAATAATCAAGTCCTACCTCTCCGATGGCGATCAAGTCAGAAAACTGAGGAGAATCCGCCTGACTGGCATTACCGGTCATGCGATGCTCCTCCAGTATCTTCCGGAGTTCAGCCAGCTGTTCCTTCCAGTCAGCCTTCACCTCTTCAGGATGCAGACCAATCATCGGATAAGCATAGCCCGGATATTCCTTAGCCAATGCCAGGACCGCGTGTGTGGTCTTCACATCGATGGCAGGCAAGAACACCTTGCCTACCTCCGCTTCCTTGGCACGGGCGAAAGCCTCCGCCCTATCCTCATCAAACTCTTCCGCATCGAAATGCGTATGTGTATCTATTACTTTGAACATTGAACTTTGAACTTTATGATTAGTACTGTCGCTTCATCATTTTCTGAGCATACTTTGCCAATTCCTCCTTGCGCTCAGCAGGCACATTCACAGCATCCAGATACTTCTTGCTCTGCTCGAAATAATAAGCAATCTTATCCTGCGCCATTTTGTCGATACCTATCTCGTTGTAAAGACGGGTAACGGCAGCCACCTTCTCCTTGCGGTCGAACTCCTCGGCATCAACCCACTTCTGCAGTTCTGCACGCTGAGCGTCGTTGGCATGGTTGAAGGCATTGATGAGCATGTAAGTCTTCTTGTTAGATGTGATATCGCCACCAATCTCCTTACCGAACACCTTGGTATCGCCGTAAACATCGAGGTAATCATCCTGCAACTGGAACGCCAATCCTATCTGCTCGCCAAACTTATACAGGTTCTCTGCATCCTCATCAGAAGCATCGGCAAGGATAGCACCCATCTTCAGGGCACAAGCCAGGAGTACGCTGGTCTTGAGGCGGATCATCTCGATATATTCCTCCTCCTTCACATCGTTACGGTTTTCAAACTCCATATCAAACTGCTGACCTTCACCAATTTCCAGGGCAGTGGTCGTAAAGAGTTTCAACACCTTGGCAAGATGCTTTTCATCACATTGAGCCATACGCTCATAAGCCAGAACGAGCATGCTGTCGCCCGAAAGGATTGCCGTATTGGCATCCCATTTCTTATGAACCGTTTCATGACCGCGACGCAAATCAGCATTGTCCATCAGGTCATCATGCAGCAAAGTATAGTTATGATAAGTTTCCAGGGCAACGGCATTCATCAGAATCTTCTCAGGTTTGTCCTTGAAAAGATTGTAGCCCAGAAGCATGAGCGTAGGACGAATACGCTTGCCACCCATAGAAAGTACGTATCTGATAGGCTCATAAAGAGACTTTGGCTTTCTTTCGTAAGGCAAATTAGCCAGAAACTCATTTACCATGCTTAAAATTTCATCTGCTGTCTTCATAATAATGTATAATTTATAATGTATAATTTACAATGAACAATTTATAGCTGGAACACTACCGGGATGGCAATCATCGTGCGACAGACCTTGCCTTTATCGATGCCCGGTTTCCACTTCGGCATCATCTTCATCACTCTCAAAGCCTCGTTGTCGAGCAATGGATCTACCGAAGTGCTTACCTTGATATTGGCAACACTTCCATCCTTGTTTACGATAAAGGATACCACTACGGTTCCCTGAATCCTACTCTTCTGGGCAGCTACAGGGTACTTCAGGTTCTTGGTAAGCCACTGCATGAAGGCAGACCAGCCACCAGGAAACTGCGGTATCTTCTGCACGACGGTCAGTTTGATAGGAGCCTCAGCTCCCGGATTTTCAATGGGAGTTTCAGGAACCGCTTCCTTCACCTCTGCTCCATCCACTACACCCGAGCCGTCGCCGATAACCAATTCGCTGGTTGTAGAACTGATTTTCTGCGGTGCCTTCTGAGTCTGTTGCTCGGCAGCCTTCACTTCCTGAGTAATTGACTTAGAAGCAGGAGCCGAAACAGCCTCTGCACTCACCATATCTTTCAGGTCGGGACGAGCCGACATTTCCAGATCCTGTGAAAGATCTTCCATCGATTCCGACAAGTCATCATCTCCCTGCGGACCTCTCTGATATTGGAGCCCTACGAAGATGAAAGTAAAAGCCAGCAGCAACCCCAGCAGGAAAAATGTAACCCGCTTATCTTCCAGTTGTGCGCTATTTGATTTCTTAATTTCCACAATAAAAACCGTTTAAAATCGTTATTTCCTACGAAAACATTGCAAAATTACTTCTTATTATTGAAAAAAGCAGTATCTTTGCCAAAGAATTAGAAAATTTAAATGAAAAAATATGTAATTTCCGCTATATTGACGCTTTTTGCGACAATTATTGATGCTCAAGAGAGCCAAACGGAGTATAATTTCCTTCGCTTGCCGGTGAGTGCTCACGCAGCTGCTCTGGGTGGCGACAACATCACCTTGATAGAAGATGATGAGGCACTCATATTCCATAATCCGGCTCTCCTGTCATCAGTAAGCGACAAGACGGTCAATCTCAATTATATGAACTATATGTCGGGGGTGAACACTGCCTCGGCTAGTTTCAACCGTACTGTCAACGACAAGGCTTCGTGGGCTGTTTCGGCTCAGCTTGTTGACTACGGCAAGATGAAAGAGACGGATGAGAACAACATCCAGATGGGTGAGTTCTCGGCAAAGGATATTGCCGTTGCGGGTTACTTCTCTTATATGCTCGGTGAAAAGTTTGCAGGTGGTATTGCCGCCAAATTCATCACTTCGTATATTGGCGATTACAATTCTATCGCTGTGGGAGTAGATCTGGGTATCAACTATTACGACCCTGAAACGGAATGGTCGGTTTCATGTGCGGCAAAGAATCTGGGTGGACAGCTGAAAGCCTACGATAATGAATACGAGAAGATGCCGATCGACCTGCAGTTGGGTGTGACGAAACGCTTCGCCAACGCACCGTTCAGGGTATCAGCCACACTGGTCAACCTGAACCATTGGGACAGCGGTCTTCGTGATCATGCCGTAGTAGGTGCCGACATACTGCTTTCAGAAAGCCTGTGGATAGGTGCCGGCTACAACTTCAGGAGAGCCAACGAGATGAAAATCAGCACCTCAGAAGATGAAGGAAGCAGTCATGGAGCCGGTTTCTCTGTGGGTGGCGGTATCAACCTGGAGCGCTTCCATCTGAACGTTGCCTACGGCAAATATCACGTCAGTAGCAGCAGTCTCATGCTGAACGTAAGTTACAGATTATAAATTATACATTAAAGTTAGTTCGAAATTATGAAGAAAATAACAATAGCAATAGACGGATACTCTTCTTGCGGTAAGAGTACGATGGCAAAGGATCTTGCCAAGGAAATAGGTTATGTTTATGTAGATACGGGCGCGATGTACCGCTCGGTAACCCTCTATGCGCTGCGTCATCAGCTCTTCGAAGCAGATGGAGCCGTAAAGACTGAAGAACTGCAGAAGGAGATGAAGAACATCAGCATCTCATTCAAGTTTAATGCAACAACCGGTCGCCCAGACTGCTATCTGAACGGCGAACTGGTAGAAAAGGAAATCCGTTCGTTAGAGGTTTCTAACCACGTTAGTCCGATTGCCGCCGTTCCTTTCGTCAGAGAGGCGCTGGTAGAACAGCAGCAGAAGATGGGCGAAGACAAGGGCATCGTGATGGATGGTCGCGATATAGGTACCACCGTGTTCCCTAATGCCGAACTGAAGATTTTCGTTACAGCCAGCTCACAGGTGAGAGCACAGCGCCGTTTCGATGAACTGAAGGAGAAAGGAATGCCAGCCGACTTCGATGCGATTCTGAAGAATGTAGAGGAGCGCGACTATATCGATACCCACCGCGAGACTTCCCCACTCAGAAAGGCTGATGATGCCATTACGCTCGACAACAGCAACATGACCATTCCTGAACAGAAGGCATGGCTGATGGAACAATATCAAAAGGCAATAGCAGAATAAGCTACAGAAAAGAGACTGCCGGGTTATTTATGCAAAAATACGTTAAATATACTATTTTTACCGATAAATTTATTTTATTCGATGAAAAAGATTTGGAAAAAAAACTTCAATTTAGTATCTTTGCAATCATATTAACAAGGTAGTAATGATATAGATTATAAATTTTGAGTTAATTACTGTTTTTTGAAGGTGATAGGTCTTCGGGAGAAGATTTATCACCTGTTTTATTTTCAGACAGTTTATAAAAGATAAACCCACTTGACGCTGTAAAACACAGCGTCAAATGGGTTAACTAATTAATAACCAGCATATTAAGTTTTTCTACCAACGATAAAACTATCCTATACCCTTGTTACCGCAAAACGCGGTAGCAAGGTGGTTAACTAACTAACAATCAACGCATTAAATCTTACAACAAGAGAGCCGAACTTTCCTTGATAATCTTATCCTTGCACTCTTCCATCAGCCACTTCGGCGTACTGGTAGCGCCACAGATACCTACCGTTTCCACATCCTTGAACCAGTTCATATCTATCTCGTCGGCACTTTCTATCTGGTAGCTGTTGGCATTCACGCTCTTGCATTCCTTGAAAAGCACCTTACCGTTCGAACTCTTTCTGCCACTCACAAAGAGGATGACATCATGCTTGCTGGCAAAGGCAGCGATGTTAGGCATGCGGTTAGCCACCTGACGGCAGATGGTATCGAAACTCTTGAAGACAGCACCCTCAACAATATGCTCCTGGCAGTATTCGATGATGCGGTGGAACTCATCGAGACTCTTGGTAGTCTGGGAGTAAAGATAGATATCTTTAGAGAAATCCAACTGACCGCTTTCCTTCAGCTGCTTCACATCCTCAAACTTCTCTACCACGATGGCATGACTCTCCGTCTGCCCCACCAGTCCGAGCACCTCAGCATGCCCATTCTTGCCGAAAATCACGATCTGCGCCTCCGGATTGTTGACATACTGCTTCTTGATGCGGCGCTGCAACTGGAGCACCACAGGACAGGTAGCATCGATGATTTCGATGTTGTTTCGCTCGGCAAGGGCATAAGTTTCAGGCGGTTCACCATGAGCACGGAGCAAGACCTTTACGCCCTGTAGTTCCTCCATCTGCTCATGGTCTATCGTGATGAGTCCCGCTTCATGCAGGCGCTCCACCTCCATACCGTTATGCACAATATCGCCCAGGCAGTAAAGTTTACCGCCCTTAGCCAACTCCTCTTCAGCTTTCTTGATGGCAGTGGTTACGCCAAAGCAGAACCCACTGCCGTTATCTATTTCTATCTGCACGATATTCGTTTTTAATTCATTGTACATTAATCTTCACCACCACCTTAGCATGGTCAGGATCATTCGTAATCATGAGGATACGAGGGTGTCTGACACGCGATTTCTTCAAGTCGGCAGCCACAGCCGTCACCTTCATCTTAACGGTCTCTCCTGGCTGAATCTTACTCTTCTTCAGGTTCACCTGCAAGCCCATCGTAAACATCTGCATGCTGCGGATATCCAGTTCCGACTTACCCTTATTGGTAATCAGAATCTCACCCTTCAGTTTCTTCTTTCCATTGAAACTACCCAGATTGAGATCGGTGGCAGACATCTCTAGCTTCGGAGCCAGTGCCTTCCTGGCTGGAGTCATGTTCTCGAAACCAGGAAGAAGAACTGCAGAAACCACGATTTCCTTCTCAGGCGCAATCTTATCGCCAGGACGCTCACCGAGATAAACCGATGTCTGGTTCAAGCCCAGGTCGCGCAGTTTCTTGGAATCCAGCACGAAACTGATTTCGGCAGAATGACGCGGAGCTACCTTGGAAGGCGATACGAAAGCATGAAGATAGGATGGCAGATGCATCACTACCGGCTCCAGTAATTCGTCGGTAGGATTGAAGATATGGATGCGCTGAACCGGACGGTCGCCACGGTTCACGTCATCAAACTCCACCTCCTGGGCATCACTCTTGATGACACCCAGCATCTCATCGTAAGAACCAGCGAAATCTACTACGCTGCCCACTACCTTTCCCCTCATAGAGAGGATGAACGGCTCTTCATCCGCATTGGTATAGAGGCAAACCTGCTTGGTGAAAGTACCCATCTGCTTGGCATCGTATACCGCCTTGATGACGAAACTTTCGCCGGCAGCTATGCCCGTCTTCGGATAATCTACCTCCGTACAGCCGCAGCTTTTCAACACATTGTTGATAACCAAAGGCTTGTGCCCGTCATTCTTCAGCACGAATTCGGCAGTTACAGGCTTGCGGAACACCACCTGTCCGCAGTCTACCACCTCGTGCTGGGTTGTAATCTTCTGTGCTGATGCAGGCAGCGCCAACAGCGCTGAGAGCATCCATATATTCATCCGTTTCATACTATTCTATTTTAAATTATCAATCTATAAACTTTTAACTATCAATTGTTAACTTTCAATTCATAAGCCTCTGTGCGGCCACCAAATTCCGGACTGTAGGTACACTCAGCGGTGCAAGTTCCGCTCTGATAGTCGCCCTTTCTATCCACGTAATACTCCATTTCTACGATGTGCTTACCTTTAGATAAACGATCGAAATAGAAATTTGTTGCATGATCTCTTGGAGAAACATAGCAGCCTATGCCCCACTGATAACCGCTCTTCTGGTTAACCGGTTCCAGACATGCCGCACGCTTATCCGTAATCTGCACAAAGTCATAGTCGCGGTCGGCGGTGATGATGAGCGTTACCTTCACCTTCTCGCCTACCTTCGCCTGCGCCTTGCCCTTACCCTCAGATTCGGCTGGAACGATGACACGGCGCACCTTGATGCCCGACTCCATGGAACCGATTTCGCTGACAGGCTGCTTAAACTCTGCATAGACGGCTCCCCAGCTGGTATAATCGCTCTTTTTGTCGATGCTCAGCTTAGATGCCTTGCCCGTTTTTTCGGTCTTCACATAACCCAAGGTGGTGGAATCCTGCGGCATCGGCAACTGCTTTCCGTCCAGTTTCAGCACGGCATTCTCAGCCCTCCTGCTCCAGTTGCTCTCATTGCCCTTCATAAAGGCGTAAACAGCATCCACGGTGTTCACCGGCGTATCCCAAACCTGGGTGCGTTTCGACATCAGGAGCCAGCGCTGCAGTTCCTCAATGGTCTGCTTGTCGTTCGGCTTCAGCATCTGCAGCGCCTCTATCACGGATACCTGGGTAGGAATCTTATAGTTTCTCCAGCTGTAGAGTGCCTTGCGGGTATCGTAGTAGCGGCCCATCTCCTCGCGATAAACGGCATATTCGTTCACGCTCTGCAGATATTCGCCTGCCTTCTCGCGGTAGGCAGCATTCTGCTGACTGTTTCTGGCGAGAACCACGGCAGCACGCGCCTTGCCATAGATGGAGAAATCACCCGTTATCTTCGACATCTTTTCCAGCAGATAAGCCTTATCTGCTTCCAGATTCTGCTTCATCTTTCTGCCATCCATCGAAAGGATGTAGAGATAATGCAGCGCCTGTTCGCTAGGACTCACCTTCTGCTTTTTCTCCTCCTGCTTCTTCATTTCTCTTACTTCCCGAGCTGTCTGCCAGGAGAGATAATCAATGGCGGAAGTCAGCATCCGGGCGGTTGATTTCTGCACACCAGCGAGGGCATTCAATCGAACCATCATTTCGGCTACCGACGTTGTCATATACCGGCTGCCCTTCATGCCCTTCCACCAGGAGAAGGAACCGTTAGGGTTCTGCAACTTCTTCAGCTTCTCCACCTGATTCTGCAGACGGTTGCTCTCCTGAGAGAGATTCTTCTGAGAATGATTATCCAAAGAGAGAGTCTTCTGGATATGGGTGGTGATGGTATTGGCATAGATGGCAGACATCAGCGAGATGGCGTTCTCCTCATCCGGATTGCTGATGGCAGGCAGCGCCTTCACCATCAGCCAACTTGGGTTATTGGTGTACTCGATGGTTACCTTTGCCTCTTCAGCGCCCTTCGCCTGCTTGCCCTCCTTGTTCAGGAAGAGTTTGCTCAGGTCGAAGTTCTGCTCACCCTTCTGATGCAGGGTGATAGGCAGGGTGTTCACCACGAGTTCACGGTTGCTCAAAACCGGCAGATAGTGCTGTTCACCATCGCTGTAGCCATTACCGGCAGCCACCACCTTATTAATATATACACCTTCTTTCAGTCCCTGGACATCAAAGGAGATGGTAGCAGAGCCCTCGGCATCGATACTGTAGTTCTGCGTCTTCTGCCAAACCACCTTGTTGGTCTCCGGGTCGAGAATCTGCATACGGGTGTTGCCGCTCACCTTCTTGTCAGAAGTATTGAAGAGTTTCACCACGATAGTTGCCTTATCGCCCTCACGCAGGAAGCGAGGCATGTTAGGCTGCACCATCACGGTCTTCTGAGCCACAGCCTCATCCACCAGCAAACCGTTTCTCATCTCCTTGTCATGAGCCAAGCCCATGAACTTCCAGGTAGTCACGCTCTCCGGCAGGGTAAACCTGATGGCTACGTTGCCATTGTTGTCGCTCTCCAAGGCAGGATAGAAGAAGGCGGTCTCGTTCATATTCTCACGCACCTGCACCTTGTCGAGGAATTGTCCTGCATCTGAGCCAGAACCGCCGGCAAACTGCGGCATCTCCTCTACTACATCAAAAACCTTGTTGGCAGATGGAGCAGCCGCTCCGACACGGGTCATTTTAGAGCCGCGAATCCTGATGACTTTCGGTTCTTCCTGAACCAGCTCGTCTTTCTGTATACGAACAGACTCAACGGTTCCGCCAGAAGAACGTTCCAACTTGCTCAGTTCCACCGCTTGCATATAAGCATAATAGCTAAAGAATTTGCCATCAAACTTATCTACATCCAGTTGCTTCTCGTCATAATACTTGGTAGGATAAACGCCATTCAAGCAAAATGAACGGAAAGTGAGGTTGTGCTTCCAGTAGCAGTTTGGCAAACTCTGATAGAAGCCCAGGGAGAGATTCCAGGAATGCGGGGCTATCTGGTCGAGCGACTTGTCATAGAGTACGCTCATCAGCTGCGCCTTGGCTGGCTTGCCGTCAGGGGTGGTAATCTTCAGCGTCCACTCCTCCTTCTGTCCAGGGGTCAGACGGTTGCGGAAGGTCTTCCAGGCGATGTTCAGTTTCTTCTCAGGCAAAGGACGGGCGATGCTCATCATTCGGGTATAGCACTTGCCTTGCTTCACGAAACTATAGTTCAGTACGATGCCCGACGCATATTCCTCCTTGTAGGTGAAAGGCAGAGTCACGATACTGTCGCCCAACTCCCAGGCACCTTTCTCCAGCAGTTTGTTGCCGGCGATGATGGAATATACGATGTGCGCTCCGTTCTCCGAAGAGCCCACCTGGATATAGACCGGCTTGCCATCACGAGGGAAAGTCTTCGCCGTCTGATAATACCATTCGGTAGTTGGCTCCACCGGATGGGTATCCTTCATGCTGAAGAGCGTGAACTTCTGCTGCAGGGTATCCTGTCCGCAGATTGCCTCCAGCTGATGAACGCCAGATTTCCAAACGAGGGAAGAAGAGGCAGAGGAAGAAGCATATTCCTTGATAGAAACCGGTGCATTCGCCTCGGCATCCTTCCATTCGCCTTCATCAATGCGATATTTCAACCTGCTCGAAATCGGCATTCCACTGGCATTGCGGTAAGCAAAGGTCACCGTCTTCAGACTGTCTGCCTCGATACGCTTAGGAAGATTCACCGTGAGGATGGTTGGTTTGGTGCCCAGAGGCAGACTCATTACACCCTCGTGGCTCTCACCGCTAATGTCGGTAACGATGGCTGAGACCTCGAAGTTGAAGAAACGGGCGATGCGCATGAAATCGCTCATATCAGCCTCGTCTTTTTCTGACAAGGAAGCCTCCAGCGGAATCTCTACATCGAAGGTTCCGTCCTCTCGTGTCACGCAACTGTCAGTCTTCACCAACTGTCCGGCAGATCCTGCGCCCCACCACCAGAGTTGGTTTCTGCGAGTCACCTGATACTCCACCTTGGCACCCTGCACCGGCACTCCGGCATAGGTCTTGGCTGAAGCTTTCACCACCACGGTGTCGCCCCAGGTATATTTCTCGTTCACCTTCGGGAAGGTAATCTCGAAGGTTGGACGCTTGTATTCCTCAACTCTGAAATATTCGCTTGCTGTACCATTCACGGAGATGGAATACTGTCCTGTCTTTCCCTCCTTCGGGAGTTCGAAATCTACCGAAGCCGTACCATATTCATCGGTCGTAACCTTCTGTTCTGCCACCTGTTTCCAGTTGGCATCACTCAGGACAAACTTCAGTTCCATACTCTTTCCTGGCACGCTGGCATCCAACCCCTTCTTGACAGTGTAGGAAATGGCTGTGGCATGTACCTTCTGCCCCGGACGATAGATGGCACGATCGGTAAACAACTGATATTTCGTCTCATCATCTTTCTTTTCATAATAGCGGGTACGGCTGAGATAGATGTACTTGGCTGGCGTAAACTTGTCATTGTTGGTAGAAACCAATACCTCTCCATCCACATTCTTGAAGTAAGCCTCACCGTTCTCATCGGTTGTCAAGCGGGCATGAACTATTCGCTTGTCCTTCTTCGTCTTGAAATCATACCGCTGGTTATAGAGTTCTATCTTCGCCCCGGCGATAGGCTGTCCGTCTGTAGCATTCACCACCACATAGCGATGCTTATCATCCGGCAACTGCTGGATCATCACCGCCAGATTGCTCACATAGAAGAGCTGTCGCTGCGGAGCGATGCCTGAATTATCCGAAGTCACCTCCATCAGATAGGCACCCAGCGGCAGATTGCCACCGATTTCGATGGAATCCTTCACCTCTTCGTAATTCGGACGACCATAGTAGTTCCTGCTGAAATCCTTCTGATGCAGCTTCGTAGTCTTTTTCAGAAGCATCTTATAGGTAGCCTCATTCTGAACATCATACTCATTATCTGCCGTGATGTTGAGGCGGGAAATGCTAACCTTCAGGTTCTGGAGATTGCGCACGTTCAGATGCACCCACTTCCTTTCTGAAGGACGAAGCACCAATGGCATATCCTTCACCCGGAACATCGGTTCGGTGAGTCGCTTCTGCGCATTTCTCAATTCGTTCATTCTCGACCATCCCCCCCAACGGCTCAGCGCATAGTTGATATAGTTGAGCTTATCCTGCGGTTTGGCATCGGTAGCCCCTTCCATGAAGCGAAAATGCTCCACGGCAAGTTCGCCTGCCTCCGGAATATCCTGATAAACCTGGATGAGCGAGTCGATGGTCTGCAGATACTTCGATTTCTTCACCTCTCTCACGTCGTCCTGGCGGTATTTCTCGATGAGCTTATAGGCACAGAGACAAGCCGCACCCCTATTTCCCACCTTATTATAATAGGTGTACAGCAGATGATACGCCTCCTTGCTGTCTGCCTCGAATCCGATGAGATGCAGCAGATCGTTGTTAAAGGAACTGCCATCCACGCCCTTCAGCGTCAATGGAACATACTCAGTGGAAGTATGCTTGGCAAGGAGTTCAGGCTGCTCCAGGGCTTTCTTGAAGAACTCCTGGCTTTTCTTTTCGTTCACATCCCGCTGGCTCAGAGAAGAAGAAGCACTTTGATCCAAAGAAACATCATCACTTGGGTCCAAGGCAACCTCATCCACCTCTATCCCGTAAGGACTATCACGATACACCTTGCCCAGCACAGCATATCTCACGGCCTTCAACGCCGGGTCCTTCACCTTCAGCACCTCGGCTTCCATCCGCTTCACATGGGGCGTCAGCGAGTCGGGCGAAATCTCTCTCCAGAGTATCGCCTGCCGCATCTCAGCCGCCAGCAACTGGCCATAATCCTTGGCAGCCGAAGCCTTGGCGATGATTTTCTTCATCACCGCGATTTCGCTCTTAGGCTGGTCCTTCTGAGCATTGATTTCAGCTTGCTTCCACAAGTTGTCGTATGTCTGAGCCGCTACCTGCAAGGTTGCAAAGAGGGCTACCAGAAGTGATAAAATGTTTCTTTTCATAAGCCAACAGTATAAAATGTTAATGGAATGATGACAATCATCAAACTTTTCATTGCAAAAATACAAAAAAAAACTGTTTTCTAACCCCGAAACTGAAACTTTTTACTATCTTTGCACCAAAATAATATATTTTACCTAGAAATAAACATTAAAAAAACAATGGCAGAAAAAAAATATGGTCATTTTGATGACGCCAATCGCGAATACGTGATTACTGACCCAAAGACCCCATGGCCTTGGATCAATTATTTGGGTAACGAGGATTTCTTCTCGCTCATATCCAACACAGCAGGTGGTTATTCGTTCTACAAGGATGCCAAGTTCCGCCGCATCACACGTTACCGTTACAACGGAGTGCCGATGGATAACGGCGGTCGCTATTTCTATATCAAAGATGGCGATACCGTATGGAACCCGGGATGGAAACCTTGCAAGACACCGCTCGACAGCTACGAGTGCCGCCACGGCATGAACTATACCCGCATCACGGGCAGCAAGAACGGCGTGGAGGCGAGTGTGCTCTTCTTCGTACCCCTCCATACATGGGCTGAGGTGCAGAAGATGACGCTGAAGAACCAGACTGAGGAGGTGAAGACCCTCAAGGTGTTCTCCTTTGCAGAGTGGTGCCTCTGGAATGCTGCTACCGACATGGAGAACTTCCAGCGCAACTTCTCTACGGGCGAAGTAGAGGTAGAAGGCTCTACCATCTATCACAAGACCGAATATCGTGAGCGCCGCAACCACTATGCTTTCTACACCGTGAATACAGAGATTCAGGGATATGATACCGACCGCGAGAGCTTCATCGGACTCTACAACGAGTTTGCCGAGCCTGAGGCTGTGATGGAAGGCAAGCCACGCAACAGCTTTGCCCACGGCTGGAGCCCTATCGCATCTCATTATATCGAGGTTACCCTGCAGCCAGGCGAGAGCCGCGACCTCATCTTCCTGCTGGGCTATGTGGAGAACGAGCAGGACAAGAAGTTCAGCGCCAAGAAGGTTATCAACAAGGAGAAGGCGCATCAGCTTATCGCCAAGTTTGATACCACCGAAAAGGTGGATGCTGCCTTCGCAGAACTCAACCAGTACTGGGATAACCTGCTGAACATCTTCACCGTGAAGAGCGGCAACGACAAGTTAGACCGCATGGTGAACATCTGGAACCAGTATCAGTGCATGATCACCTTCTGTATGTCGCGTTCGGCAAGTTTCTTCGAGAGCGGCATCGGTCGAGGCATGGGCTTCCGCGATTCCAACCAGGACCTCGTAGGCTTTGTTCATCAGATACCTACCCGTGCCCGCCAGCGCATCATCGATATCGCCAGCACCCAGTTCCCTGACGGCGGCTGCTATCACCAGTACCAGCCACTCACCAAGCGCGGCAACAACGATATCGGCGGCGGTTTCAACGACGACCCATGCTGGCTCATCTTCGGTACCGTAGCCTATATTAAGGAGACGGGCGACTTCTCTATCCTCGCTGAGCAGGTGCCTTTCGATAACCAACCGGGCACAGAAGTAAGCCTCTTCGAGCACCTCAAGATTTCGATGAACCATGTTATCAACAACCTGGGTCCACACAAGTTGCCGCTCATCGGAAGAGCCGACTGGAACGACTGTCTGAACCTGAACTGCTTCTCCTGGGACCCTAACGAGAGTTTCCAGACCACCGAAAACAAGGGCGAAGGAAGCAAGGCAGAGAGTCTGATGATAGCCGGTCTGTTCGTGGTTACCGGCAAGGATTATGTGGCTCTTTGCAAGCAGCTTGCCAAGGAAGCTTTGGAAAGCAAGGAAGGCGAAATAGCCGGTCTTGCAGAGGAAGATTATTTGACAGAAGCCGAGCGCATGCAGCAGGCTGTAGATGAGATGAGCGAGGCTGTGAAGCAGCATGGATGGGACGGAGAATGGTTCCTCCGCGCTTACGATTTCTTCGGCAACAAGATTGGTAGTGATGAGAACGAGGAAGGCAAAATCTTCATCGAGAGCCAGGGCTGGTGTACGATGGCTGGTATCGGTCTGGAAGAAGGACTCTGCGATAAAGCACTGGATAGCAGCAAGAAACGACTGGAATGCGAGCACGGACTGGTACTGAACAACCCTGCTTACACCACCTATCATGTAGAAATGGGTGAGATTTCTTCTTATCCTGAAGGCTACAAGGAGAACGCCGGTATCTTCTGCCACAACAATCCTTGGGTCATCATCGGAGAGACGGTAGCCGGTCGAGGCAACGATGCCTGGAGCCATTATACCAAGATTCTGCCTAGCTATGTAGAGGAAAAATATCAGACACTTCACAAGGTAGAACCTTACGTAAACTGCCAGATGGTAGCCGGTAAGGATGCAGCCAAACCGGGCGAAGGAAAGAACTCCTGGCTCACCGGTACAGCGGCATGGATGTGGTATACAGTATCAGAATTCATCCTCGGCATCAAGCCAGATTATGAAGGTTTGCTCATCGATCCTTGTCTCCCAAGCACCGCTAAGGAGTATGAGGTAACCCGCAAGTTCCGTGGTGGCGAATACCATATCACAGTAAAGAATCCTAGCGGAAACCAGAAGGGCGTGAAGCAGATTACAGTGGATGGCACTCCTATCTCAGGCACCATCATTCCTTGCGCTGAAGGCAAGCATGAAGTAGTGGTTGAGATGTAAAATCAGCCAAATCTCATCAAGTTACGATTTGAAAGTTCAATGTAACGAAACTCCTTTTCATACCCATACGTCGTGTTTCACAACGTATGGGTATCACAATCAACACTTGACCCCTTATTTCAGGGGGTCAAGTGTTTTATTTATCTGATAATCTGATACTTAACTTTTAACATAAGCACATATTCAACAGTATCAAGAGTAAGATTCTAAGTCTCTATCATTGACTCAGTTCCTCAATAACTCAGTTCCTCAGTTTTTTTTCTAGGGGGTATATAGCCCTTATAGTTCAAAGTTGTTTTAAATTGTTATATATTATATATTATTATATATATATAATTATATATATATAATAAACTTCTAAATAAAGACAAAAGTGAAGGGTCAGAGAAAAACTGAGGAACTGAGTTATTGAGGAACTGAGTCATTGCAGTAAAAACATCATAACCCTCGTAAACACCTGATTTACTGCTTAACTATATACTTTAAGAGAGCAAAGCTATGAGTTGCGACCCATAAAACTATGAGTTGTCACCCGCAAAACTATGAGTAAGGAAGTTTAACTACTTTCAATCTGAAAGCACATTTCAAACATTTCCTTATCACACCCCCAAATTTGGCAGTATCAGAGAAAAGTTGTATCTTTGCACGGAATTCCATCCATTCCTTCCATTCCATCCATATCTACCATACCTTCTAACACCTTCCATACCGCTCCTTCCATGCCATCCCCATAACTTCTTCCATACTATCCCCACAACTCCTTCCGCCCAGCTTCCGCACACGTCTCTCCATCCGAAGTATTAAAAGGAAAAAGATAAAAAAGGTATGGCTTTTCGAGTTATTTTTTGTACTTTTGCAGCCGATAACGCATTTTGCGAACAAAACAGGATTCTTTAAAAGAAAAGAAAGGAAATAACAATGAAGAAAATATTATACTTTGTGGCAGTCCTGGCTGCTGCATCCTTTATCACTACGACGGGTACCAGCTGCAAGTTTGCACCCGACCAGCATGACGGCGACACGGTAGCTGCCAGCGAGTTTTACCCGATAGATACCTCTGCGGCTCATGCCAAGAAGATGGCGAAGATTGCTGCCATCAAGAACGGAAAAGACAGTGTAGGCATCTATTATGTGGGCAGCAATTCTACCAAAGACCTCATCGAGCTCGTATCCTATCCTTCACGCCGCGACACGATGATGTACAGCAAGACCCGACACATCAAGGTAAAGGGCAATGCCGATATCAACCACGTGGTTCGTGTAGACTTCTATCTCCTCAATGGCAAGGATTCACTGGTGAAATATGTGGAGGAAGTGGAGCTCAAAACAAATCATTGAGCACCACTTCATTCTGGGCTATGCCCGAATACATATTCCGCTGAAGACCATAACTGCTGATAAACGTCAGTTGTATCGACTTTCGGGTCTTTGTTTCCTCCATAAAGCGGACGATTTTGTTTCTCAGAATCTTCTCGTAATCCTTATTGATGGCAAACTCACTCTCCGAAAACTTCATTTCACAAAGATTGATGGTATTGTCACCACGCTCTATCACCATGTCTATCTGGGCTGCCCGCTCCGCCGCTCCGGCATCACTCTTGCTTCGCCAGGAATACAACTGGGTAGCCACACCAGAAATTCCCAACCGCTGCTTCACCTGGTCGATATGATTCATCGCCAATATCTCGAAAGAGACTCCAGCCCAGGCATAAAAACGGGGCGTGCGCTGCAATTTGCTCCAATACAGAAGATTACGAAAAGAGCTATCGCGCAGAAAACGGAAATAGAACAAGGTGAAGAAATCGACCAACTGATAGAGAGACTTTCGGGTAGAACAGCCATAGTTGACATACTTTCTGATGAAGCCGCAAGATTCCAGATTGTCGAGAATCGTGGTCAACGATTTGCCCGACTTCATTCCTGTGGCATCGGCTATTTCCGAGCGCATCATACCATAACCACGCTCGTTCAGGCATTCTACCACTTTGACGTATGCCTCAGAATCCTTAAACAGAGAGCGATAGAGAATCGTAAACTCATTGTACAACTGCCCATTGGGATTGAACAGCAGACGGTCTATATTCTGAGCCAAACTTAACCGCTCGTCCAAAAGATTCAGGTAATATGGGATTCCTCCCAATATCATATAAAGTTCAGCCAGTTCATATCTGGACAACATCATCCCCTTAGTATTCAGAAATGCTTCCGACTCCCCAAGAGAAAAAGGCTGCAGGAAAAGACGATGAGTAAGACGACCATAAAGTCCGCCATGGTTATTGATAAGTTTATCCATCATCCAGGAAGTGGCAGAGCCGCAGACAATGAGAACGATGTCGCGACGTGCAGAGGCCCATCCATTCCAGAAATGCTCCAGGGCAGAGATAAAATTAGAGCCTGCAGTATCCATCCAAGGCAGTTCATCAAGAAAAATCACCTTACGTTCTATCCCGTTCAAAGAGTCGAGATAAGAGATAAGCATCTC
Source organism: Segatella copri (assembly GCF_015074785.1). Taxonomy (NCBI): domain Bacteria; kingdom Pseudomonadati; phylum Bacteroidota; class Bacteroidia; order Bacteroidales; family Prevotellaceae; genus Segatella; species Segatella copri. The sequence continues at coordinate 54,513 of NZ_CP042464.1, read as the reverse complement.
GAAAGCATCAAGCCAGTCGTGGGGAACAGAGGTTACATTCCTATCATAACGTCGAAGCGTATAAAAGAAGTTTTTCAACTGCTCCTGTGTGTTTCCGCCCGCCAATCCTGATGTCTGAAACACCATTTCCTGCTCAAAATATTCGCGCACAAGAAACGTTTTCCCCACTCTGCGGCGTCCGCATACTGCCACAAATTCCGACTGCCTTGACTCGTATATACGTGCCAAGGTATCCTGTTCACTCTTTCTGCCGATAATATTATTCTTCATTTCTTATTCTCCTGCTTTAATTTCTAACCATTTGCAAAAATAGCAAGAAAAAAGTAATTATTGGCTATTTCTTATATAATTTTCAGCCAATAACACCTATTTTTAAGCATTATTGGCTAAAATGAGCAGTATATTTAGCCAGTAACCATAAAATCAGCACAAAAAAAGCTAGCGCTTATCAGAAACGCTAGCCTTTTTCGTATTTTATCTAACCTGAATTTCAAATCGCTTAATAGCCTATAACTATAAATTATAAACTATAAGCTATCAACTAATCATAGAATCCCGGCTGCTTATACTCAATGCCCAGTTCATCATCTACTGTCGCGATGACACCCTGAATCTGACCCATGGCAAACATACGGCCGAGAAGAGTGTAACCGGCATTGTGACCATGATTGCTCTCATCGAATACGCCACCTGGCTCATCAGTGAAGGTCATACCATGATCTACTCGCATTGGCAATCGACGGCCGGAATTGCACTTGCCTTCCTGCTCAGCCTTCTCGAAGATGCGGCAAAGTTCAATGAGATGGCCACGACCACCCAAGTGAGAAGCCTCTGTAAAGTTGCCGTTAGGGAAGATGTAGCAAGAGCGCAGATGAACAAAGTGAGTGCGGTCGGCAAACTGCTTAGCCATTGCCACACAGTCGTTGTGCTCGCCGGCAGAGAATGAACCTGCACAGAAAGTCAAACCATTGTGCTTGTTTGGCACAGCATCGAGCATCCACTGGATATCCTCGGCACGACCGATGATTCTTGGCAAACCGAATACAGGATAAGGAGGATCATCCGGGTGAACACACATATTGATATCGTACTCATCGCAGATAGGCATGATAGCCTCCAGCCAGTACTTCATGTTCTCCTGCAACTTCTTCTTGTCGATGCCATCATAAAGTTTCAACAGGTCGCGGAACTTCTGGACAGGAGCAGAATCGCCCTCGCTGAAGTTACCCGATACGAAGCCCTGGGTCTTGATGATGATATTCTCTACCAAGGCATGATCCTGCTCAGGTGTAGAAGTCTTCTTGATTTCATCAGCCTCAGCCACCAGGTCTCTGCCCCACTTGTGCTCCTTGGAGAACTCTGCCCAATCCTCACGAGCGCCTTCACGCTGCAGGATATAGATATCAAAGTAGGCAAACTCGCCCCAATTCATATAGAGGTTGTTGGCTCCGTTAGGATTCTCGTGCGACAAATCGGTACGTGCCCAGTCTAATACAGGCATAAAGTTGTAGCAGATGCACTTGATACCTTCCTCGCCCAGGTTGCGGAGACTCTGCTTATAGACCTCAATCTGATGATCACGGTCAGGACCGCCATATTTCAGGGTTTCAACCACTGGTAAGGACTCTACCACGCTCCATTTCATACCATAAGACTCGATGTACTCCTTGAGTTCATGAATCTTCTCGCGTGTCCAAACCTCACCCAGAGGAACATCGTGCAATGCGGTAACGATGCCCTCAACACCAATCTGCTTCAACTGTGCAAGAGTGATTTTATCTTTCTTGCCAAACCAGCGCCATGTTCTTTCCATATATTATATAATGTATAAGTCGTTAATCAATTATCTTGCAGAAACATACTTGTGCAATGTCTTTCTTACAGCACCCTCGCCAGCGAAGAGTTCCTTCACCATGCCCTCAATCTGCTCGCCGAAGCCAGCCTCATAGAGATCGAGACCAAATACATCCTTGCGAGAATAGAGGTTCTTAAGACAAGAGTAGTCCTGATCAGCCTTGCCTACCTCCAGAGGAGCTACGATGGCCTGCAGTTCTGCCAACAATGGGTCAGAAGATGGCTCGAATGGCTTCAGGTTATCATCCAATGCCTTGAGATAACGGGCATAACCTGCCAATACCAGAGGAATCAACACGAGATTGCTCTTGTCGAGACCGCGGTCGATGTACTTCTTGATAGTCTCACCGAAACGGATAGAGAGTTTCTGGCTGGTATCGGTAGCGATACGCTGAGGAGCATCTGGCATGAATGGGTTAGGCAGACGCTTGTTGATAACGGTGCCGATAAACTCGTATGGGTTCAATACACCTGGATCTGTTACTACTGGCATCGCCTCGATATAACCAATCTTCTGGATGAAGGCACGAAGGTCCTCATCAGCCATCTCGGCAGAAATCAGGGTGTAGTCGAGCATGCAACCATAGATTGACATCGCTGTATGGAGAGGGTTCAGACAGGTGGTTACCTTCATGGTCTCAACCTCATCTACAGTCTTGCGGGTGGTATAGAGCGCACCGCCCAACTCCAATGGCGGACGACCGTTGGTATAAGTATCCTCGCAAACGAGATACTGCACTTCCTCTGCATTCACGAAAGGAGCCGTAAATGTATGCTTCTCGGTGATGATGGTATCGTTGTCCTCGAAACCATCCTCGTCAAGCATCGCCTGTACCTTCTCGTGAGGACGAGGAGTAATCTTATCAATCATAGACCAAGGATAGGTAATCTTGCTGCTGTCATTGATATAATCTACGAAACCAGCCTCTACGATACCATCCTGTGCCCAGCGCTCAGCATAAGCCTTTACGCCAGCCTTAACATGGTCGCCGTTGTGAGAACAGTTGTCGGTAGACTGAAGAGTAAGTGGCAACTTGCCAGCCTTATAACGCTCATAGAGAAGAGCAGTAAGCTTACCCATAGCAAATACTGCATCAAGACCACGTGCCAAATCGGCATCATTATAAGAATATCCCTTCTCTGTGATGGTGAAAGTTACCATCTGCAAAGTTGGAGCCTGGAAAATCTGAACCAGACGCGCCCAGTCGTCAGCAAACTGCTTATCCGCCTTGAGGCTTTCTGTGATAGAAGCGATGACCTTCTTCTCGATGGTTCCGTTGCTCTGGAGGCTTACGAGAAGCGAGAGGTTATGATAAGGGCGATAAGCCTTATCGATGATTTCGTAGTCGAAGCTTTCTGCCACGATTACACCACGATCATACTTGCCTGTATTGAGCGCATCGTTGAGGATGGCTGCCGGGAAAGCACGGAAGATGTTACCTGCGCCGAAGTGAACCCAAGTAGGCTCGTCGTGAGTCTTCTTAGCTACGGCTGCGATGTCATACTTAGGAAGCTCATAACCCTTAGCTTCCCATTCTGCAGCATTAAAGCTGTCTGAAAGAATTTCGTTCAGTTTCATGATTATACGGTATTTTTTGATTGTTCCATGTACTCGCCTATCTTTCCGAATAGGCGTGGCAAAAATACAAAGAAAAATCGAAACCCGCTCATTTCAAAGGCTATAATTTCATAAAATGAACGATTTGCAAATACATTTGAGCGAAACGGCAAACGTCACGGATCAGATGAACCCGTTTTTAACGATTATGTTACATCAAATAAAAAAAGGGTTACATCAGAAAAACAGAAAAGAGGACGTAAGTTCTCGCCCCCACATCCTCTTCTTTTTATCTTTAGCTTTCATTTTCCTATTCTTCCAGCGATTTAATCAGCTTTTCTATTCTTCCAGCGATTTGATTTGCTTCTTCGGCGTAACGCCAAGTCCCTTCAGGCTCTCTACCCTTCTCATCACATTGCCGGTGCCGTCATAGAGTTGCTTCTTTGCCTTATCGAAGGTTCCCGAAAGGCGGGTTATCAAATCGCCGATGCCCAGGAAAGTATCTTCGAAGCCAGCCACCTTATCATACAGGTCAGCAGCCGTCTTCACGATTTTCTCCACATTCTTGTTCTGCCGGTCATACTGCCAGAGATTATAGGCAAGCTGGAGTGCCATGAGCAGATTGCTTGGTGAGATGATGATAATCTTCTTCTGATAAGCATAGCGGCTGAGATCCGGCTGCTGCTTCATCGCTGCGATATAGCTGGTCTCGTTAGGGATGAACATCAGTACGAAGCCGATGGCATCATCCACCAGCTTGGAATAGTCTTTGGCTGCCAGTTCATCGATGTGCTTTCGTACGCTCAGCGCATGTGCCTTCATCAGGCGTTCCTGTTCAGCCTCATCTTCAGCTGCCAGAGCATCGGAATAAGCGGTAAGCGAAACCTTGGAATCGATGACCACACTTCTGCCTTCCGGGAATCTGACGATGACATCCGGACGGTAGTTCTTTCCCTCTTCATCTTTCGTATTCTCCTGAATGAAGAATTCCTCATCTTTACGAAGTCCGCTGTTCTCCAGGATAGTTTCCAGCACCATCTCGCCCCAGTCGCCCTGCATCTTGCTGTCGCCCTTCAATGCCTTGGTCAGGTTGGCAGCATCGGAGCCAATCTTCTCGGTCTGCTCCTTCAGGTTCAGTACAGCCTGCTGCTGTTCCTGCTGGAAGAGTTTCATCGTTGCCTCGAAGGTATTCTGCAGTTCCTTCTTGTTCACCTCGTTCTGGGTTTTGCTCTCCTCTACCGATTTCTTGAAATCAGCAAACTGTTCCTTGATAGGTTTCAGGAGTTCATCCATCTGCAGACGGTTGTTTTCCTGCAGAGCCGACTGCTTGGCAGCCAGCTGCTCAGCCGCCACCTTCTGCTGTTCTATCGTCATTCGCTGCATTTCCTGCTTCAGGCTCTCGAGTTTCTGTGCCCACTGCTGGTCGCTTTCCGCTCTGAGCTTCGCCGCATACAGCCGCTCGCTCTCCATTTGAGATTTCATTGATTGAACCTCAGAAGCATGATGCAGTTTTATCTGTTCGATGTTAGCCGCCAGCACCTGAGCCTTCGCTACGAGCTGGGTTTTCTCCTCTCCAGCACTTTTTGCTTCCAGCAGTTTCCCCACGAAGAATCCGATGGCAAGCCCTATGATGATTCCAATTACTATTTCCATTTATCCTTGTTTTGAATGATTCTGTAAATCTGCAAAAATTATGATTTGCAAAAGTAATCATTTCAAGACATAACACCAAACATCATGGGGGATTCTTGTAGATATTTAACTCTTCAGCATTTAACTATGCAAACAAAAAGAGAGCACCACTATTGGCACGCTCTTTTCTTTAACTCTTCTTTTAAATATACATTATCGGTTGGCAGTAGACCACTGATAAGTATCAGTGCAATGGATATCAGCACTCTGGTCGGCAATCATCAATTTGAAGTCGCCTTCCTCCAATCTCCATTTGCCATTCCAACCTACGAAGGCCAAATCGTCTGCCTTTAATTCAAATGTCATGGTCTTGGTCTCACCAGGCTGAAGTTCCACCTTGTCGAAGGCACGGAGACGACGGCCATCAGGCACCATACTGGCGATGAGATCGCTACTGAACAGGAGGACACTCTCCTTGCCTGCCACCTTGCCCGTATTCTTCACATCCACGCTCACCTTGATGATGTCGCCGTGGCGGAAATCAGACTGAGAAACCTTCAGGTTGCTATATTTGTAAGTGGTATAACTCAAACCATATCCGAAGCCCCACTGCTGGGTAATCTTCGCATTGTAGTCGTAAGCACCTTCCATCGTACCCACCTCCTCACTCTTCTTGAAGTCATAGTTGGCGAGCGAATTGATTTCCTTAGGATAGGTGTAAGGCATCTTGCCACTGAAGTTTGACTTGCCCGATACCAAGCCTACCAAGGCATCGCCGCCCATGTTGCCAGGGATAAGGATGTCGATGATGCCCTGTGCCAATGGTTCGATGTCAGCGATGAGACGAGGACGACCTTCATTCAATACCAGAACGACAGGCTTACCGGTCTTGGCGAGTTCCTTCACGAGATTACGCTGGTTCTCTGAGAGCCAAAGGTCGGTCAGGTTGCCTGGAGTCTCTGTATAGGAGTTCTCGCCAATGCAAGCCACGATGATGTCAACATCCTTTGCTGCATCAACTGCGCCTTGAATCTGAGGTTCGTTCTCCTCCCAGTACTTGCCTTTCTCATTATAGGTAACACCCTGGTTCAGGATGACATTCTCCTTGCCATACTCATTACAGAATGCCTCATAGATGGTATTGTACTTGCCGGCAAACTCATCGGCACGATGTCCCTGCCAGGTATAGCTCCATCCACCATCCAGGCAGCGCATCTGATTGGCATTAGGACCCGTAAGGAGAATCTTCTTGCCATGCTGCAAAGGCAGGATATTGCCTTCATTCTTCAGGAGCACCATACTCTCGGTAGCTCCCTCCAAGGCGAGCTTGGCAAACTCCTCACCACCAAACTTAGGATAATTCTTGAGTTTCTGGGTTGGGTTCTTGAAGAGGTCAAGACGGTATTTCATGCGAAGCACACGACGGCAGGCATCATCGATACGACTCATCGGAATCTTACCTTCCTTCACCAGTTCTACAAGATAGCCACAAGCATCGCAAGAATAAGGTTCCATAATCATGTCGATACCGGCATTGATGGCAATGCGGAGCGCATCCTTCTTGTCCTTTGCCACCATCTCACGAGTATAGAGATTGTTGATGTCTGCCCAGTCGGTGATGAGCACACCATCCCATCCAGTCTCTTCCTTCAGCCATCCTGTCAGGATGTCCTTGTTGGCATGCATCGGCATACCATTGACGGAAGCGGAATTCACCATCACGGTCAAGGCTCCAGCCTGCAGACCCGCCAGGAAAGGAGCGAAGTGCTTCTCTCGCAAATCGGCAGGAGAGATATAGGCTGGCGTACGGTCTTTACCAGTCCAAGGCACACCATAGCCCATGAAGTGCTTCATGGAAGTGGCAATGTGATACTGGTCGATGTTGTTTGGGTCCTCACCCTGGAAACCATAGACCATCGCCTTGCCCATCTCTGAACTGAGGTAGCAATCTTCACCAAAGTTCTCCCAGATGCGAGGCCAACGGGCATCACGACCGAGATCAACGGTAGGACTGTAAGTCCAAGGCACGCTCACCGCACGAGTCTCATAAGCGGTAGCCTCAGCCGAACGGCGAGCTATCTCACGATTAAAGGAGGCAGCCACATTGATGTTCTGCGGGAAGAGGGTTCCGCCCTGTGTATAAGTAGAACCATGGTTCTGGTCGAGACCGAAGACACAAGGGATGCCGATGCGCTTCATCGAAATCTTCTGGATTTGCGCGATGTACTTCTCCCACTGCTTGGCTGTAGGAGCGCAGGTATTTGGAGCGTTGAGGATAGAGCCAATCTTATAGCGGGAAAGGATAGAATCGGTCTTGTGCTCGTCGATATAGAACACACCGTTCTTGTCGTTGGCACCAAAGAGGTCGGTCACCAATTCCATCATCTGACCTATCTTTTCCTCCAAGGTGAGTTTCTTCAGGGTTTGTTCTACCTGAGCCTCTATCTTAGGGTCGCTCTTGATAACTGGAACATTGGCACTGGCTGTATAAGCCAATGCCAACATTGAAATAGATAATAATATTTTCTTCATAAATTCAAAGGTTTGACGTTTTATGATAAAAACGGAAATCTTTCCAATATATTATTCAATAGTTACTTTTTTTACGGTGTAACCGTCACCCACGAGGAAGAGACCATTCTGCTCTGTCAAGAGTTGGATAGACAAGTCGGTCAGTTCAAACTCCCATTTAGCAGGTCCATTCACCATGATGTCGCCACGCTCTGGGTCGCCCTTACCTGTAAGGATGTTATTCCACCAAGAGGTAGCAGCAGTACCCTGACCATTTCCATCTACATAGACACGGAGGATGGTGCCAGCCTTCACCTTTGAGAGGAAGGTATCCTTCAAGGCATCGAATGGTGTACTCCATGTCACGGCAAACTCACCTTCCCAGAGGGTGTTCTCCATAGATGGACGTGGCTCTGTAGTTACCTTGATGGTACCGCTAGGGAACTGGTTGCCCTCACCATCTACCAAAGTGATATCATAGTCACCATTCTCCAAACCTGTAGGAGCTGTGAGCTTCAAGGCTGTGCCCTCTTCGAGAACCTCGAAGGCTACTTCCTTACCACCTACCATTACTTTAGTAACTGTACCGAGATTCTTGCACTTATGGATAGTGGTCTCAGCACCTGGAGCTACCCAAAGCTCGACGGCATTGGTACCCAAGGCTGGGTCATCGGCAGCAGGAGTTACGGTAACTTTCAAGGTGCGGGATGTGCTCTTACCCTTGGTGGTGGTTGCCACAATCTTCAGTTCATGAATACCTACAGGCAAAGTCTGGTCGATAGTATTACCTTCGGCAATCTGAGTGCCATCGAGCAACCATGTCACAGTGGTGTAGTGAACAGGAGTCACCTTGATTTCCAACTTATAATTAGTCTTGCGGTCTATCTTGGAATCAGCCAAGTCGGTGTTCAAGATACGTGGATTGTCATCTTCGCTGACGGTGAAATATGGATCATCGTCAGAAGAGCAAGAAGACAAGGTAGATGTACCAGCCAGTGCGAAACCCACGGCTAAGAGCATCATCATAGCCTTCAAGACTTTTCCCTTATATTGTTTCATTGTCTTATTCATCATTAATTATTCTATTTATTGTCCTATAAAACTCAACATTTAACATTAAGCATTAAACACTACTCACTGTATCCCTTTCCGAATGGAGGATTGAAGTCTGGCTGAAGGTTTACATCAGCCTTGTCCCACCAGAGGCGCTTGTGCCAGTTGTCGGTACCCCCCATGCGGTCGATGGCAGCCTTGTAGTTGGCATTGTTGTACTGAGCTTCCAACTCAGGATACTGCAAGCGGACAGGCATTGACCAATCGGAATCCGTATAAGTGAAACCATTCTTGGTCAAGCGGTCACGATTCAAGATGGCAGGATAGTCAGAGCGGCGCATGTTAGCCCAACCCTCAGAAGGGTTCATCATGTGGAGAATCCAAGCCTGGGTGTTGATGGTCTCCTTAGGATTGTCACCCAACTTGTTGTTGGCAATGAACTCATTGATCTCATCCTCAGAAATCTTGTTGGACGTGAGATAGTAGTTGTTGAGCAACTCCATGCTGGCACGAACACCAGCCTCGTAGTGACTCTCAGCATCACCACCACCTACATTCCAACCCTTGGTGGCAGCCTCAGCCTTGAGGAACTCTACCTCAGCATAGCTCATCAAGTCGCCAGGACAAGAAGGCATCTCGAAGTCGATGTTCAGGCAAGGACGACTAGCTCGGGCTATATAATCAGAGTTGGCATAAGTGTTCTCGTCTATCTCTGCATACTTCTTCAAAGTAGGAAGGTCATCCAACGTAGGTGGATTCATCCAGTCTGTGTACCAGGCTGCACCAGGGTTGCAAGGCTCCTCACCGAGGTTCTTGCTCTGGAAGTAAGCCAGGAAATCATCGGTCAAGTCGATGTTCTGCTCCTTGTCTGGCTTCACCTGACTACGCTTGATGTTGTAATAGTGGCGACAGATGCGATAGAGACGAGGGTCGTTGGTATTCTGCAACTGATAGAACAAGGTAGAGCATACCATGGTAGGCGATGTGGCATCCTGACCATAGAGTATCTCTCCCAAGGCATTGGCACGGAAATCGTAATCGTTGGCTCCATCATAATAGGTAAATGGAGCATCAGCATACTTGATATAAGCATCATCTGCTGCACTGGCGATAGCACCGGCAGCCACAGCCTTCTCAAACTCCTCCTTTGCCTTCTGTGGATTAACATCGGAAATGCGCATGGCATAGCGCATACGGAGTGCATTGGCATACTTCTTCCACTGAGCTACATCACCTCCCATGCTGGTGACATCACCAGAAATGTGGTCGGTACCTGTGCCAAGCTGCTTCTCGCAAGCGTCAAGTTCATCGAAGAACCAGCTGTAGAGTTCCTCTACGGTATCATACTTAGGGGTGGAGATACCTGAGATATAACCCAGACCTGCCTCCGAACAAGGCACGTCACCGTAGGTATCTGCCAAAACTGCCGTGAGATAGACACGGTGGATACGAAGTGCCGCATTCAAGTTTGCCTTGTCAGCAGAATTGTGGATGGCATCCACAAGGTTCTTGATACTGATTTCATAATAGCGGTCCCAAACTCGACGGGACATATCATCTTCTCTGAAATTAGAACCAGCGTAATTGGTTACATTCCAACCACCAGCGAAATACTGTGGAAAACCAGATATATAGTTACGGTAGGTATCCATCAGACTGAAGTCACCGTAAGTCTGCAACAAAGCTGTTGTCAACTGTGCGTTAGGGTCGAGCTCGTTCACCTTGGTCTTGTCGGTATTGATGTTGCTCAAGGTATCATCAGAGCAAGAAGTCATCGCAGTGCCGGTTGCCATCAGGGCGAAAGCCATCATCAGGCTGCTCTTACCTATATATTTCTTGATTATATTGTTCATTTTCTTACCTTATTATATATTAGAACTCTTCTAAAGAAATTGATTCATTTTTTCGAGACTAGAACTTCACGTTCACGTTCAAACCATAACTCTTGCGAGATGGCAGGGAACCATATTCCAGACCTAGACCTGAGGTGTTGTAGCTGGAGTCTGGGTCGATGTTAGGAATGTTCTTCCAAACAATGAATGGGTTACGAGCCACGAAGGATACGGTCAAGCCCTTGACATACTTGCCCAGGATGCTCTCTGGGAAGGTATAGCCGAAAGTAATCTCACGACACTTCACGTAAGAGTTGTCGTAAACGAAGGCACTCTGCACGCCATTTGCCACATGCTTCCAGTAATCTTCAGGGTTCACGGCGATGTCGTTCTTGCGATAAGTACCGTCGCCATTGTCGATAACACCCTCTACGACAAGTCCTTTGCAGTTACCAGTCTCACGCCATGCGGCAAGATCCATCCCCGAAGCCTTGCGAGCCTCCTCGGAAGTGTACCACTCCTCACGGCCTGCCAATGTTCCCTTTGCCTTACCTGTCTGGTATGCAGAACGCATGGACATAGAGTAGATGTCGGCACCTACCTTCACATCGAAGGATGCAGAGAGGCGGAAGTTCTTGTAGCTGAAGGTTGAGTAGAAACCACCTGTCCAGTCCCAAGTAGAATTGCCGATGGTCTTGACCTTCTGGTCAATCTTTGGAAGACCAGTAGCTGCATCGACAACCACCTGTCCCTTGTCGTTGTAGAGGAAGTCGTGTCCACGGATAGCTCCATAGTTCTCGCCAACCTGAGCACCTACTGATACACCACACCATGTGGCCTTGGCAAGTTCAAAATAGTCCATGCCATCTACGAGCGACTTCACCTTGTTGGTATTCTTCGAGAAGTTGACACCCAGGTCCCAAGCGAAGTCCTTGATCTGCAAGGCACGGGCATTGAGGGCAATCTCGACACCCTGGTTCTGAATCTCACCGGCATTGATGAGGCGGTAAGCATAGCCAGAGGTGATGGTTGAAGCCAAACTCAAAATCTGGTTCTTGGAGTTCTGGTTGTAATAGGTGGCATCCAAGCCCAAACGTCCGTTAAGGAACTTCATCTCCAAACCTACCTCGTAAGAACCTGTCATTGTAGGCTTCAAATCCTTGTTCGGCTGTGTTGAGTTGGCTATCATACCGATGGTATAACCCGAGTAGCTGTACTTGCCCGTGGTATAGTTGAGTGCCAACAGGTATGGATCGGTATCGCTACCTACCTTTGCCCAAGATGCGCGAATCTTACCATAATTGATGAACTTCTTGTTCTTGATAAACTCAGAGAAAACCAAACTACCCGATACAGATGGATATACGTATGTATTATTATTTGTAGGGAGCGTAGACGACTTATCGCCACGGAGGGTTCCCTCCAAATAGTAAGTATGCTTGTAGCCAAGGCTTGCGCTGGCATAGAGAGAGCTGATCTGTTTCTTGTACATGCTCTCACGAGTGTTCTGTTCCTGATAGTTCATGATGTTCTTGATGCCATTCATCTGCTGGTTGAGACCGATGTTAGTAGTGGTCTTGTTGTTCACCTTGAAGATGTTACCACCAGCGGTAGCGTTGACATCGAAGTCGCCCCATGAGTTGTTGTAGAGGGCGAGTATCTCGGCGTTAAGTGTGCGGTTGTTGAAGATTTGGTCGGTAAGCTTTCCGGCAGGAGTTCCTGGAGTTGTCTTGGCGATGAAGTCCTCGAAGTTCATGCTGTTGATGTCGGTACCGATGGTACCCTGCAACTTGAAGTGCTTGTTGATGTTCCAGATTGCCTTACCCGTAAAACGGAACACGTCCTTGTCGGATGTATTGCTGTTCTTATAGAGATCCCAGTATGGGTTCTTGTTATACTGATCGTTACCATTCCAGTTGGAGTAGTTGCCGTCGGCATCCTCATAGTGCTTCAGCCAAGCCTGGTCGTAGGTACCCGCCAGGGTCATGAGGTTCTTACCCACGTTGCTCTGAGAGTCACCAAGGGCAGGACGGTTCTTTACCTTCTCACGAGTATAGTTGGCGGTGAAGTCGAAGTCAACAGGACCTGCTGAGGTATTCACACGGAGGTTGAAGTTGTCACGACTCATATTGGTATTTGGCAAGATATCCTTGTTGCGCATATCGGTAACAGAGAAACGCATACCCGTCTTACCGGAATTAACTGAGAGAATGGCAGAGTTCTGGGTGGTGAAACCTGTACGGAAGAAACCAGAAGCATTGTTAGGATGCATCATGAATGGACGTTCCTCGCCATCGAAATACTTGAACATGAAGTCATCGGCCTTAGGTCCCCAACTGGCATTGGTACCAGAAGTGCTCGAATTAGGAAGCTCACCATTGTAGCCAGCACCATATATCTCCTGGATGTCATCCCATTTAGCCAACTGAGTATCGATAGTATAAGAACCATTGTACTCCACGGAAATTCTATCCTTCTCCGCCTTCTTGGTCGTAATCAAGATAACACCATGGGAAGCACGGCTACCATAGAGGGCAGAGGCAGCAGGACCTTTCAATACGGTCATCGTCTCAATGTCATCAGGATTGATGGCAGAGATACCATCACCGAGGTCATAACCACCAGCTTCACCAGCACTGCCAAAGTTGGTATTATCCAAAGGCACACCATCCACCACGTAAAGAGGCTGGTTATTGCCTGCCATTTCTGTATTACCACGAAGAAGCACGCGGGTAGAACCAGAAGCACCGCCAGCGGTGTTCTGCACAACGAGACCAGCCACCTTACCTGAAAGAGAGTTGATGACGTTGGTTTCCTTCGCCTTGGTGAGTTCCTCACCTTTAACCTCCTCCAAGCCATAGCCCAAAGCCTTGCGGTCGCGCTTGATACCAAGGGCGGTAACAACGACCTCATTCAAGGCCTTACCATCCTCTTGCATCGTGATTTTCATGCCATTAGCAGCTTTCACGGTCATCGTCTTGTAACCGATATAGCTCACTTCGAGCGTTGCTCCAGGCTTGCAGTTCAACGTAAAGTTACCATCAATATCGGTAACGGCACCGTTGGTTGTACCAGCCACCTTCACGCTAGCGCCAATCAAGGTTTCGCCAGTGGCATCCACCACTGTACCCTTGATGCCTTGGTTCTGCTGAACGCTCATCGCAGCATTGTTCATCTGGGCAGCGAGAATGGCAGAAGCAGGCATCCACATCAAACCTGCACCGAGCAGGCCGAGAAACATAGTTTTCTTTCTCATAATTGATATTTTTGTTTTTAGTTTAACATTATTCTTTCCCAAAGATTCCTTCGAGAATCCAAGGAGCATTCACCTTCATACTCTTGAAACGGTCGAAGATGCCATACTTCTCAGAGCCGTTGCCGAAGTAGTTGTTGTCCCAAACGAAAGTAGAGAAGCCTCGTTTGCGAGCCTCCGTAGTCAAGAACTTACAGTAGTAGGTCATGTTTTCATGCACTTTCTCTGAGTTTGACTTATAGTGATCGGTTACTCCCCACTCTCCTATTACGATACCCAGTCCTTTGTTGCTCCAGGTATTCACCGCCTTGTCGAAGAAATCCGTCATCGTCTTCTCGTTTTCTGCAGGTATCTTGCCAGCATCCTTGTAGGCATCACCCCAGTAATCGTAGGTGCAATCGCCGGCGTAGCTCCATGGCTGATAGTAGTGAAATTCCACACTCATATAGTTGTTGCCATTGCCTTCGGCATCCTTCGGAATGATGAAATCTCCATTCTCTATGCCAAACCATGGGTTACAAACGTAAGTCTGTAAGATGAGGTGGCGCTTGGCATTGTTGCCGCCTGTGGCACGAACCATATCCACGAATATCTGATTGTAAGCATTCTGCACTTCGAGGTTCTCGGCACTAGGCTTGCCCCAGTTGTCCCTGATGTGAACCTCATTGGTACCGGCGAAAGCCAAGCGACTGTCATAATTGGCAAACTCAGAGGCGATATTCATCCAGAGGAGCGCAAGCTTCTGGCAGTTTTCTTCCTTATATTGATAAGTAGGACGACCTTCGAGCCATTTTTCATGATGCACATTGATGATAACCTTCAAACCATTGTCAAGGCACCAGCCCACCACCTCCTTGATACGGGCAATCCAAGCCTTGTCGATGCTCATCGCCTGAGCGTTGGTAATGTGGCACTGCCAACGGATTGGAATACGGATGGCATTGAAACCTGCCTTCTTCACAGCTTGTATCATCTTCTTGGTAACAACGGGATTGCCCCAGGCTGTCTCTGCATGGATAGAACCATCAGGGTTGCCAATCTGCATCGACTCACCATCCTGTCCAGGAGCTGAACACTCGAATTCGTTGCCAAGATTCCACCCCACAACGTCTTTATTCCATTGCTGGGCAGTAGGTATGGATTCGCCTACGCCATCAGAACCGTTGGATGAGTGCAACGTACTTGCTTCGCATGAGAGACATGTGAAGACGCCTATTAAAAAGAGGCTAAATTTCAAAAAGTTCCTTTTCATTTTTATGTTTACCTTAATTCCGCAACACTATAGTTTAATATTATTTATAAGTGCCTGAGCAACAAAAAAGTTACCCAGGATTTTGCCATGTCAGAATTTTCACTTACCTTAGTGTTGCGAAAAGAAGAC
Source organism: Segatella copri (assembly GCF_015074785.1). Classification (NCBI taxonomy): domain Bacteria; kingdom Pseudomonadati; phylum Bacteroidota; class Bacteroidia; order Bacteroidales; family Prevotellaceae; genus Segatella; species Segatella copri. The sequence goes on along the minus strand of NZ_CP042464.1, from coordinate 39,439 downwards.
AAGCAAAACTCTAATATGACATGGCAAAGATACAAATAAAATCTGAGAAACTCACTCCTTTTGGGGGAATTTTTTCGATTATGGAGCAATTTGATGCTCTTTTAGCTCAAACCATAGATTCCACCTTGGGATTGAGATGCACTATGTTTGGTTATCAATATAGCGAGATTCTACGCTCTCTGATGTGCGTATATCTTTGTGGTGGCTCATGCATTGAGGATGTTACAACTCACCTGATGAAACATTTGTCTCTTCATCCAACTCTTCGCACTTGCAGCGCAGACACCATATTACGTGCTATCGAAGAACTGACTTTTAAGAGCATCACCTATAAGTCTGCTTCTGGCAAATCCTATGATTTCAATACTGCAGACAAGATGAACTGCTTACTGGTCAATGCCCTGCTTGCTACTGGTCAATTGAAATCCGGTCAAGAGTATGATTTTGACTTTGACCATCAGTTCATTGAAACAGAGAAGTATGATGCAAAACCAACCTACAAGAAGTTCTTGGGCTATAGTCCAGGCGTAGCTGTCATTAACGACATGATTGTTGGTATTGAAAATAGAGACGGCAACACAAACGTACGCTTCAACCAAAAAGAAACTTTGGAAAGAATCTTCAAGCGATTGGAGGCTTCGGAAATATATATTTCTCGTGCCCGCATGGATTGCGGCTCATGTTCGGAGGAAATCGTAGATATGGTAGAGGCTCATTGCAGGCATTTTTATATTCGTGCCAACAGATGCTCTTCTTTCTACGATTCCATGTTTGCCTTAACTGGATGGAAAACTGTTGAAATCAACGGTATTGAGTTTGAGTTGAATTCTATCCTTGTTGAGAAATGGAAAGGAAAACCGTATCGTCTTGTCATACAGAGACAAAGGCGAATAGATGGAGACCTTGACATTTGGGAAGGCGAATATACCTACAGATGTATACTGACTAACGATTACAAGTCGAGTGCAAGAGACATCGTGGAATTCTACAATCTTCGTGGTGGCAAGGAACGCATCTTCGATGACATGAACAATGGCTTTGGCTGGAATCGATTGCCAAAATCGTTCATGGCACAGAATACTGTATTCCTGCTTATGACAGCTCTCATCAGAAACTTCTACAAAGCTATTATGCAGAGATTGAAAACCCATGAATTTGGATTGCGTGCCACCAGCAGAATCAAGACCTTTGTTTTCAAGTTCATCTCTGTTCCTGCGAAATGGATTAAGACATCACGTAGGCATGTATTGAACATTTACTCAGACAACAATGCTTATGCCAACCTGTTCAAGACAGACTTTGGTTAAAGACCATGCTTTTCTGGTTAAACCAGCGTATTACCTCAAGTCGCTTTATGGGGTAAGGGGATTTTGTGTCTGCGACATTTCTGTTGTGCAAGAAATATGTACAATAAAATGAATTTTGTCGCTTTGCAAGCAAAATCCCACTAAACCCTATAGGTTGCGGATTTGAGGTTTTACTACACATCCACAAGTTTTTTGCCAAAAAATCTTCCAGAAAAGCACAAAGAGAGTGCATTTTTCAATAGAAACACACTCTCCCGTTCTTTTATTTACTCATATAAGTATAATTATCCGTTGTCCAATATCTACTGTTATTGTATTTACACTTGGAAGCCTTTACGGAACCATCGTCATTAAATTCGTAGCTATACTTGAAAGTAGAAGTCTCGCCATCACTATCATGCTGGGAAGCAGACACAGGATGATAATCGCCAGCTACACCAAAATACCCAACATAGAACAAGAACTCCATATCTTCTATCATATCTGCCATATAGTTGTCTGTCCATTGCTTGGTGATATTAGGATAGGTGTTGTCACCATACTCAAATGTAGCTGTATCGGTAAATTTCTCTCCATCTTCGCTTCCATTGCATACGATTTGGGTGAGTTTACCATTAGACCAAGACAAATTATACTCCAAGGAATACTTCTCTGTTACCTTCTCGCCATCCTCGTAATATACATCTGTGCCAGAACTGGCAATCTTAGTCAGGTGTCCCTTGGAATCGTAAGAGAACCACGCCTCGCCTTTATTTTCTTCATTATCAGACTGATCTGTACTGCGGGTTTTCATGTTGACGATATAACCATTTTTATTCAACGCTATATCGTAATACTCTGTCACATCTGAATAACTGCCATGAGTATAGGTATCCTTAATTCCGCAACACTATAATTTAACTTTATTTATAAGTTCCTGAGCAACAAAAAGTTGCCCAGGATTTTGCCATGTCAGAATTTTCACTTATCTTAGTGTTGCAAAAAGAAAACAAACAAAACTCTAATATGACATGGCAAAAATACAAATTAAATCTGAGAAACTCACACCTTTTGGAGGAATTTTTTCAATCATGGAGAAATTTGACTCCATGCTTTCACCCGTTATCGACTCAACACTGGGTCAGAGATGCAGCAGTATCTTCGGATATCAGTTCAGCGAGATAGTCCGTTCGCTGATGAGCGTTTATTTCTGTGGCGGCTCATGCGTGGAAGATGTAACGTCACAACTGATGCGCCATCTCTCGTATCATCCTACCCTTCGTACATGCAGCTCTGATACCATCCTCAGAGCCATCAAGGAACTGACACAGGAAAACATCTCCTATACTTCCGACCAAGGCAAGACCTATGATTTCAATACTGCAGACAAACTCAACACATTGCTTATAAACGCTTTGGTTTCTACAGGCGAGTTGAAGGAAATTGAGGAATACGATGTTGACTTTGACCATCAGTTCCTTGAAACGGAGAAGTATGATGCAAAACCGACCTACAAAAAGTTCCTCGGCTACAGGCCTGGCGTATATGTTATCGGTGACAAGATAGTCTATATCGAGAACAGCGATGGTAACACGAATGTGCGTTTTCATCAGGCAGACACCCATAAGAGATTCTTCGCTCTTCTGGAATCCCAGAACATCCGTGTAAATCGCTTCAGGGCAGACTGCGGTTCCTGCTCGAAGGAAATCGTCAGTGAGATAGAGAAGCATTGCAAACATTTCTACATCCGTGCCAACCGATGCAGTTCGCTCTACAATGACATCTTTGCTCTGAGAGGATGGAAGACGGAGGAGATTAACGGCATCCAGTTCGAACTCAATTCCATTCTCGTTGAGAAATGGGAAGGCAAGTGCTATCGTCTTGTCATCCAGAGACAAAGACGCAACAGTGGCGACCTTGACCTGTGGGAAGGCGAATACACTTACCGTTGTATTCTGACCAACGATTACAAGTCATCGACAAGGGACATTGTTGAATTCTACAATCTGCGTGGCGGCAAGGAACGTATCTTTGACGACATGAACAACGGATTCGGTTGGAGCAGGCTCCCCAAGTCATTCATGGCGGAGAATACTGTCTTTCTTCTGCTTACTGCATTGATACACAATTTCTACAAGACCATCATGAGCAGGCTTGACACCAAGGCTTTTGGGCTCAAGAAAACGAGTCGCATAAAGGCTTTTGTCTTCAGATTCATCTCCGTACCTGCCAAGTGGATCATGACTGCAAGGCAATACGTGCTGAATATCTACACAGAGAACCGAGCTTATGCAAAACCCTTCAAAACAGAATTCGGATAAGAATCCTTTCTTTCCGGTTTGAATCTGCGTATTACCTCAAGTCGCATCGTGGGGTAAGGGGATGGTGGCTACATATTGATGTTGTGCTGTTGCTTTTTACTGAAAGCTGCTACTAACGACTCATAAATCTACCCTTAATCGTGTATTGGATGATAGTTGCGGATTTTAGGGTTTATCCTCAAATCCGCAACCTATAGGGTTTAGTGGGATTTTGCTTGCAAAGCGACAAAATTCATTTTATTGTACATATTTCTTGCACAACAGAAATGTCGCAGACACAAAATCCCCTTACCCCATAAAGCGACTTGAGGTAATACGCTGGTTTAACCAGAAAAGCATGGTCTTTAACCAAAGTCTGTCTTGAACAGGTTGGCATAAGCATTGTTGTCTGAGTAAATGTTCAATACATGCCTACGTGATGTCTTAATCCATTTCGCAGGAACAGAGATGAACTTGAAAACAAAGGTCTTGATTCTGCTGGTGGCACGCAATCCAAATTCATGGGTTTTCAATCTCTGCATAATAGCTTTGTAGAAGTTTCTGATGAGAGCTGTCATAAGCAGGAATACAGTATTCTGTGCCATGAACGATTTTGGCAATCGATTCCAGCCAAAGCCATTGTTCATGTCATCGAAGATGCGTTCCTTGCCACCACGAAGATTGTAGAATTCCACGATGTCTCTTGCACTCGACTTGTAATCGTTAGTCAGTATACATCTGTAGGTATATTCGCCTTCCCAAATGTCAAGGTCTCCATCTATTCGCCTTTGTCTCTGTATGACAAGACGATACGGTTTTCCTTTCCATTTCTCAACAAGGATAGAATTCAACTCAAACTCAATACCGTTGATTTCAACAGTTTTCCATCCAGTTAAGGCAAACATGGAATCGTAGAAAGAAGAGCATCTGTTGGCACGAATATAAAAATGCCTGCAATGAGCCTCTACCATATCTACGATTTCCTCCGAACATGAGCCGCAATCCATGCGGGCACGAGAAATATATATTTCCGAAGCCTCCAATCGCTTGAAGATTCTTTCCAAAGTTTCTTTTTGGTTGAAGCGTACGTTTGTGTTGCCGTCTCTATTTTCAATACCAACAATCATGTCGTTAATGACAGCTACGCCTGGACTATAGCCCAAGAACTTCTTGTAGGTTGGTTTTGCATCATACTTCTCTGTTTCAATGAACTGATGGTCAAAGTCAAAATCATACTCTTGACCGGATTTCAATTGACCAGTAGCAAGCAGGGCATTGACCAGTAAGCAGTTCATCTTGTCTGCAGTATTGAAATCATAGGATTTGCCAGAAGCAGACTTATAGGTGATGCTCTTAAAAGTCAGTTCTTCGATAGCACGTAATATGGTGTCTGCGCTGCAAGTGCGAAGAGTTGGATGAAGAGACAAATGTTTCATCAGGTGAGTTGTAACATCCTCAATGCATGAGCCACCACAAAGATATACGCACATCAGAGAGCGTAGAATCTCGCTATATTGATAACCAAACATAGTGCATCTCAATCCCAAGGTGGAATCTATGGTTTGAGCTAAAAGAGCATCAAATTGCTCCATAATCGAAAAAATTCCCCCAAAAGGAGTGAGTTTCTCAGATTTTATTTGTATCTTTGCCATGTCATATTAGAGTTTTGCTTGTCTTCTTTTCGCAACACTAAGGTAAGTGAAAATTCTGACATGGCAAAATCCTGGGTAACTTTTTTGTTGCTCAGGCACTTATAAATAATATTAAACTATAGTGTTGCGGAATTAAGGTTTATATTGTTATTGTTTCGTTTTTTAAATAACTGTTTGACTTACTTAACAGAATCTGGTTGCAAAGATAAAGAAAAGGAACTTTCAGAGGGTTAGATAACAAACAAAAAAGGTTTCAATTCAGACATATCGTTTAAACAGAAACCTTTTCTTTGAATTTAAAACTCTAATTTACAGATACTTACTTGGAGAAACTCCAAAGTGCTTTTTAAATACAGTACTAAAGTACTTCACATTTACAAAACCGGCTTTCACAGATACATCCAGCACACTATCCCCCTGTTTCAGGAAGATTGCAGCCTGCTCCAGACGTATCAAACGCATAAAATCCTGCGGACTTTGGCCCGTAAGAGTCTTCAGTCTACCATAGAAAAGCGTTCTGCTCATCGCCATCTCTCTACAGAGTCGGTCGATATTAAAGTCTGTGTCGCTCAGATGAGTCAACACCAAACGGGTAGCTTTATCTACAAAAGCCTGGTCTTGTGGATCCAGAACAGCTTCTGCCACATTTTCGAATGTCTGACCTTGCTTATTCAAGACAGTATCATCCTTTTTCTCTTCAGAAACTCCAGTAGGTTCCAAGTGTTCATTGGAAGAAGCAGAACCCACAATCTGCTCGGAAGAAGCAGACTCAGAAGCAACCTCTCCTCTAACAAGAGCAAGGCTTCTGTCCATATAATACTGACTCAACCGGCGACGATTCTTCAAAATACTGGCAACCTTACTCGCAAGAATAGCAGTATCGAATGGCTTGGCTATATAGTCATCAGCACCAAGTCCGAGTCCCTCTATCATAAAGTCACGACCAGCCTTAGCAGTCAGCAGGATAACAGGTAGCCATGATGTTTCCTTATTTTCCTTGATGCTGCGACAGAACTCATCTCCGTGCATTCCCGGCATCATGACATCAGATACAACGATATCACATACCCCGCCCTCTTTCAAATATTTCAAGGCAGCCTCTGCACTCTCCACATCAACTACCTGATAAGAATCACCAAAAGTCATTCTGATATATTTGCGAAGATCTTCATTGTCATCGACAAAAAGAAGTGTATCTGTTGAAACATCAGCATCCTGCAGAACCGCAGAAGACACAGTCTGGCAAGTTTCATCATGCTTATCTTCAGCTAAAGAAGATTCAGTTGCAACATTTTTCTTTTCTCCTACAAGCCGAACAGAAGAATCTGTTACATTACCTAATGGCACCTTCACACAGAAAGTAGTACCCTTTCCTTCCTCACTTACGAAACTAAGCTTTCCTCCTAATTTCTCTACAAGCTTCCGTGTAAGCATCAGTCCTAATCCACTTCCCATTTCCTGAGAATTTATCGCATTAGAAGCCCTGAAGAAGGTCTTGAAGATACTCTTAATTTCGGCCTTTGGAATACCTATACCTGTATCACATACATGAATCATAGCCATCTTACCTTCAACAGAAGCCGACAACGTAACCTTTCCACCTTGAGGTGTATATTTGATAGCATTCGAGAGAAGATTTTCCAATATCAGATCCATCATTTTGACATCAGAATGAATCTGTTGCTGCGGACACGTTTCAATACACAATTGAATATGCTTCTCCTGAGCTGCCAATACAAACTTTTCCAACTGCACACGTAAAAGCATCGGCAATTCTATATCTTGCAGGCGAACCTGTTCGGCAGACTGCTCTACCTTTTGGAAGTCAAGCAATTCTGTAACCATCTTCAACAGTTTGTTGCCGTTGCGATGCGCCATATCCAAGAATCCACGGCTTTTCTCACTCAAGTTGGAATCATTAGCCAGATTATCAAGAGGAGCCAACACGAGACTCAAAGGAGTACGTATGTTATGGGCAGTATTAACGAAGAAATTGATTTTCTCATCATAATACTTTCGCTGTAAGCGCTCTTTGTAATACTGCCAGACAAAATATAAGATGGCAGCAAAAATACAGAGATAGATAATCCATGCCCACCAGGTATTCCACCAAGGTTGGGCTATATGAATTTCCAAAGTTGTTTCTCCCAATTCTCTACCATTACTTCTGCAAATAGCCTTTACATGAAGCACATAGCTGCCCGAAGGCAAATTTACAAATCGTGCCAACTGATTAGAAGATGGTTTACTCCAATTACGGTCGTATCCTTCCAAATAATATTGATATTGGATATCATACTGGTATTGATAATTAATACTCTCGAAAGAAACAACCAGCGTATTCTCATTATGGCTAAGTTTCAATTTGCCTTCCTTCAACATTTCAAAGAGACATTCATCCCAGTGATCGGAACGTTCGACACCTTCAACCTCAACACTATGAATACGAAGTGGAGCGGCATAATTCAAACCTTTGGCAAACATAGGAGTCAAAGCGACAACTCCATCGTTGCTGCCAAAAAGCACCCTGCCATCTGAAGTACACGCAACAGACATCCGGTTATACTCACGTTCCATTCCCTTAAAGATATTGAGGTTTACTATCTTCCCCTGTTTCATGAACGCCAATCCTTTATCCGTACTGATCCACAAATTGCCATTAATACCTTTTATAAGTCCATAAACAGTATTAGAAGGCAAAGCGTCCTGATTAGTATAACGCTTAAACTTCTTTGTCAGGAAATCATAATCATAGAGTCCTCCTCCATCCGTTCCGATCCAGATATGACGGGAATCCTGAAAAGCCATACTGTTGACAAACAAATTAATGTCTTTTTCGGGATACTGTTCAGGATAAAAGAAACGACGAGGATGCAAAGGTTCACGCTTATCAATCAAATAGCCTCCATGCGAAGTTCCTACAGCAATAAAACGCTTATCCAGTGATTCCGTGATGCATTGCACTTCGTTGACAGGCAGATAGAATACCGACTTTCCCGTTCCATTCAAATTATATTTATCTGAAGGGAAACAAGCCATATCTCCATCCAAACATCCCACCCAAATATTACCATCGCTATCAGTAAAAAGACTGAATACGTAATCACTCTTCAACATTCCTGTTTCCACAGAATAAGCAGGCATACTAGTGCCATCAGCATGAACCTGATATACGCCATTACCATAGGTACCAACCAGAATTCTGCCGTCTACAGTCTGACAAATCGTAAGCGCCACTTTATTATATAATCCATGATGCCAAAGACGAGTCTGCGCATCATAAACACTTACTCCTTTATCTGTGGCATACCATATTTTCCCATCACGGCTTTGGAAAACATCGTTCACACAATTATCTATCAGTGATTGATTGTTGAGATATTCATGTGTGATATATTCCAATGTATGTTTCATCGGTATTGCCAAATCTACTCCTCCCGAGTAAGAGCCTGTCCATAAATCGCCGAAACGATCGCAGCACAAGGTATATAATCCATTACCATTCAGCACGTTACCCGAACGTCCATCTGTATCAAGCAAGAGCTTGGTTTGTTTATTCGAACTGTCATAAGCATATATTCCAGCTCCATCTACAGCCATCAGAAGAGTCTGCTTATCATATAAAATGATTGAACGTACTGGAATTTTAGGAATGTTTTGCAAAGATTGGAAATCAGCAGATTTTATCAGCTTCCAAGTACGATCATCCACTACTTTAACTCCTTCGTGAAAAGTACCCAGCCAGATACGATGTCCCACAATATCATGATAAGAAGATACTACAGAACTGCCACTAATCTTCTTTTCTAACTTCCGGGCAGACATCGAATAGCAATAAACATCTTTAAATGTTCCTATCAAGAGTTTCTGACCTATAAATTGGATATGATTAATATAGGTATTTTTCAATACAAACCTACCCTTAGCTGTCTCCCGAACTATCTCCTTTCCATCAGTAGCTGCTGATAAGCAATAAATGCCTCTATCCATAGCTAACCAGAAATTGCCCTTTCCGTCTACCAACAGTTCGTTCAACACGATACTTCCACCTAAAATATGCTGAAGATTACATTTCAAGACAAATGTATCTTTCCTCTTATCATATATATACACCTTTCCCTTGTTGTCGTAGGCGTAAATCAGATGTTGCGCATCCTTAGTCAGTTTAATACTTCTACCACTAGCATCACTATACGGCATCTCTGTGTATAAAGTATAATTGGTTACCTGTTGCCCATTATATCGGTCAACTCCACGCTTAGTACTTATCCACATGGCACCATCCTCTGCCTCGACAATAGAATAAACTCGAGGGCAGGAAAGACCATTGTCAGTATTGAGATTGGAAAGCATGAACATATTTCTGGAAATATGCGCATATGCCTGAAGAGCCGATGCCAACAGCAGCAATATAATCAGAGTGCAGGATTTATATCGTTTCATAATTCATTCATTGATCTTATTTGGAGACAAAGATAATACAAAAAAATGAAAAACAAATAGAATAATGAGATAAAATGAAAAAAATCTATTATCTTTGCAAGATATTAATATAAAGATATAGACTATGATCAAAAGATTATTATCCTTTCTAGACGCATCGCCAGTGAATTTCCTGGCAGTAAAGAATATCTCCGAGGAATTGGAGAAGAACGGGTTCCGCCGTATGAACCCACAGGAGCCTTTGGGCAAGATTGAAGCGGGTGAAAAGTTCTTCGTTACCAAGAACGACTCTTCCATCTACGCCTTCCAAATCGGAAAGAAGCCTTTGGCAGATGCTGGTTTCCACATGATCTGCGCCCACTGCGATTCGCCTACCTTCCGCATCAAGCCAAATGCTGAGATGCTTTGCGAGGGTGGCATCGTGAAACTGAATACCGAAGTTTATGGTGGTCCTATCATGTCAACCTGGTTCGACCGTCCGCTCACTCTGGCAGGTAGAGTTATCGTGAAGGGCGAGAATGCGATGAATCCCCAGACGCTCCTTCTTCATGTGAAGCGCCCATTGCTGCAGATCAGCAATCTCGCTATCCACTTCAACCGTCAGGTAAACGATGGTGTGAAGTTGAGCAAGCAGAAGGATGTGCTCCCTATCCTCGGCATCATCAATGATGAACTGGAGAAGGGTAACCTCCTGATGAATGTGATAACCAGAGAACTGAATATCCAGAAAGAGAATGTTCTTGATTTCGATCTCTATCTGGCTGATGCCACTCCAGCCTGCACCTTCGGTGTACACGATGAGTTTATCTCTTCAGGCAGACTCGACGACCTGTCTATGTGCTGGGCTGGTGTAGAGGCGATGATTGCATCTGATGCCAATGATACCACCCAGGTTCTCGCCATCTTCGATAATGAAGAGACGGGGTCTCAGACCAAACAGGGAGCCGGAAGTCCATTCCTTTCATATATGCTCCAGCGCATCGCCCTGGCACAGAGCCATACAGAAGAGGCTTATTATCAGGCAGTAGAGCGTGCCTTCATGATTTCAGCCGATAATGCGCATGCCTGGCATCCTAACTATAGCGAAAAATTCGACCCTACGAATCATCCTAAGTTGGGCGGTGGTCCTGTCATCAAGTTCAATGCAGCCCAAAAGTATGCGAGCGATGCTGTATCAGCAGCCATCTTCGCCAACATCTGCGATGCTGCCGGTGTACCATGCCAGCGTTTCGTAAACCACAGCGATGTAGCAGGTGGCAGCACCTTGGGCAATATCCTCGCCTCTTCCATCCCATTGAAGGGTGTGGATATGGGCAATGCCATCCTCGCTATGCACAGTTGCCGCGAAACCGGTAGCGTTATCGACCACGAATATTGCGTGAAGGCTTTCACCAAGTTCTATCAGTTGTAATAAAAAACAAAGAGGGTATGTCTGTTTTTATGACACACCCTCTTTGATTTTATATATTATTCTTTTCCTTTTATCGTTCCTAATTCTTTCACATTCTTCTCAAATTCATTTCTTTCACCAATAGCTCCATTACGCAGTTTTGCCCGATAATTATATATCGTATTAACTGCATAATGAAGGAATTCTGCTATCTTCGTACTGTCATCAATACCCAGTCTTATCAAGGCGAATACCCTCACCATTGCCGGTAACTTTGTTGCATCGGTAAGATGAATTTGTGCCTCTGGCTTCAGAAGACTATTGAGGTCTTCCACGAAATTCGGGAACAGATGCAGGAAGACCTTATCGAAATTTGTATAGAGTTCTCCCAACTCGTGTTCCTTCAGTTCACTGCTTCTGGTCATTGAATAAAGTTCCTGATATTCACGGTTCTTTACCATCTTATTGACATGGAGACGCAACTTATCCAGTTTGTCTATATAATGAGAACATGCTCCCAGGAACTGGCCTATATATTCTTCCTTCACACCATTTGACTCATTCAGTTTATCATTCGAAGTCTTCAACATTTCGTTGGTAGCAGAAAGTTTCTTATTCAGTTCCTCCAATTGTTCATTCGTTTTCTTCAGTTCATTTCTCGCTATGGTAACATATTTCTTCTGCTTATTGACATAGAAAGCCAAAACACCTAATGAAAGAACCAGAAGACTGACACAGATGATGGCAAAGACAAGACGCTGGTTTGCCTTCTTGAGCTGTGCCTGATAATTATGATCGATGGTACCAAGCACAGGCGAAATCTGCCAACTGCGAATACGCGTACTAAAACTCTTATTGGCATTCCAAGAGAAGTTGATGTATTTATAGGAACGCTCAACATCTCCCTCCTGACTCAGAATATCGGCGAGCATCCAGAGCGAAGCCTGATCATTGATAGCACACTTCACATCACATATGGCAGATTTAAGTAACCAATATTTCTTCATTTCTTCGTTTTTCAGAGAACGGTAAATCAGATAGCGATAGTAGGCTACGATGCCATATTCATGACTCCCCTCCTTACACATTTTCAACCGTTCATCATTCACCTTCAGTGCTTCATCCCATTTATTCTGACTGGTAAGCATCACCTCTTTACGCATGAGATAATCTTCGCTATGATGTGGAAGGATAGCAAACAAAGTATCCCGATATGCATTCTGACGACTAAAGAAATTCTGACTTAAATCTGTATCTACATGAATATTAGAAAAGCCCAACTCACCATAGACATGGTAATAGGCGATGAAATAATCTTTCCGGTTCGATTCATCCAATGTCTTTTTATCTATATGATTGAGCACCTCCAAAGCCTCAGCAAAAGCTCCTGCAGTAGAATACAGCAAAGCCAACTGACTTTTCAACCCAGCAACTTCAGCCGGCAGTCCTTCCTTCTGAGCCAATACAATGGCTTTCTGAATATAAGCCACAGCTGAATCGCTCTGATAGGACTTATATTCTGAATAGATCTTGCGATAAGTATTGATGAGCAACTTCGGATTGTTCTCCTGATGAATCAATTCCTTCAACTGAGCGATGCTACTTTCTTTCAGTTTGGTATAGTGCTGGGATTGCTCTATAGCCCGATCAAGTTGGGTATACAGTTCACTGATGCTTTCCTTCTGAGCAAAGCATGATGTAAGTGTAGCGAAACACCAGATATACAATATAGATAATAATCTTTCCATCATTAGTTGATAATATTTTGTTATATAGGTATCATTAGATCTAGCCCTTACTGCTGTATAGGACATTCAAGAGACAAAGGTATAGTTTTTTGAGTATATTTCCAAATTTTATAGCATTTTTTTGATATTCTTTTTTACTTTTATTGTTCTTACATCCTTGCACCTCTCAAAAAAAAGGCTGCCCCAAAAGGTTTGGAGCAGCCTTAAACAAAGCTTTATACCTAAATTATCAAACTAAAACCTAAAATGCTTATGGATGATTATAAACCTACATATTATTTCTTTTCTACTTTGAGAACAGCCTTGTCTACACCGGCAGTCAAGTCAACTGTAAGAACGTATGTCTCGCCATCCTTCAGTTCTACTCCATCTTTCAGATAAACATTGCCGTTGTCGTGGCCGTTACCGTCACCGATGCCGAATACCTCGCTCTCAGTTGAGATGAGATGGCTGTGATCCTTACCCTTGAACTCAATACCCCAGTCTGCCTGACCGAAGAACTTGAAGTTTACATCAGTAGCTCTGAGCTGCTTACCAACGGTGAGTGTAACCTGATATACCTTATCCTTGATTGGAGTGAGACAGACATCAGAATCTACACCTGTCCACCAGCCATGATTTACAGCGTCCCAAGTTGGCTTGTTGACACCTTCATTACCGATAATCCAGAGTGCACCAGTACCATCGCCATTCAGTGACATAGGCTCACTTCCATTCATAGTCCAGATGCGGAATGACTTATGGGTGAAGTCTGCCAAAATAGTATATCTGCCGGTAATAGCCTTGAAAGTATAGCTTCCATCCTCTTCTTTCTGGAACCAGTCGCTGTCATAATACCAGTCATCTGGCAGATTATTGCCGTTGATAGTAAGGTTACAGGTAGCACCTTGCTTGATATCACCCACCCAAGTCTTGCCTGCATCAGAATCGGCAAAATCAAGGATGGTAACCGGCAATACATCGGTAGGACCAGCCGTATAGTTCTTGGCATCGAAAGTGACAACTACATCGCTCATATTCTCAGAAGTGAAGTTGAAGTTGCCTGTTTCTCCCAAACTGATATCCTTACCTGTGCTGGAACCGAAGACAAACTTTCCATCCTTCGTTGCAAAATATCCCTTGAAGGTCTTCTTGCTGCTAGGAAGAACAGCCTGATAAACAAAGTCGCTTTTCTCTGTCATGTCATATTTAACACCATCAGCACTCACAAACTGCAGATTGTTGAAGTGAGGGCGCTTGATGTCAAACGACAAGGTCTCTGTATTCGATTTAGTTGATACATTCTGCAGAGTAAGTTGAATATCCACCTTTCCATCAGGAACATTCTGTGCATAAGGCACTTTCAGTTTGACTGTATATTCACCAGCCTCCTTGGTACGGATGGTAGTTTCATCTACACTCTGCCCACTAAACAGGAGGTTTGCTTTCAAGGTAGAGAGAGCCACGCCTCCCTCATCCTTGCAGTTTACTTTCACCTCCACTTCATCGCCCATCCATACAGCTGTAGCAGGAGCTGTACAGCTCATCACAGGATTACCGGCAGGAGTAGGCGCACTGTAATCATCATCGCCGCAAGATGCCATCAGTGGCAGGGTGAGCAACGCCATGATATAATATCTGATATGTTTCATAATGATCGTATCTTTAATGAATCATTTACTATAGAGTTTATGGATTACTTATTCCACTTGCAAGAAATCACACCATTAGCAGGAACATTGCAGGTAAAATTATGAGTTCCATCACTGAGGTTGATTGACTTAGCCTCATCTCCCTCGTTGATAATGACAGCAGCATAACTACCATCAGGATTAACAAACTCAGCATGTGTAATCTTGCTGTCATTAACGGTGCGGGACGTATTACCAATGCGAACCGCACCAGGAGCAACGACACTAGACATGTGGTTGATGATGTAATAATGAGAATTGTAGCTCAACTGGTTGTAGCCATTCTGATTGATATCAATAGCACCATAGCAGGTCTGGCATCCACCATCCAGGTTAGGTCCCATCTTATTGTCAAGCATCAGATTCCATACAAGCACAGCCTTGCAATTCTGGTTTACCGTAGCGAGCGCCACATTCTTCATATCCGCCATCAGTCGTTTACTCAAGTCACGTCCGTTATTCCAGGTTCCGATACTGGTTTCCGAGAATATCAGTTCCTTGTCAGGACGCTGGTTGTGGATATCAGTCAACTCGCTGTTGTTGCCGCCATAATCATGATAAGCAGCACCTACAACCAGCTCTGAGCCCTCAAAGTTATCACCGATAGCATTGTAGAGTTTCACAGGATAATCTTCCTGATCGGCAATATTGTCATAGTTGTAGTTGTGATCGAAGACATAAATCTTGGTCTGCAGATTATTCTTCTTAAACTGTGCTGCCAACTCCTTTACGAAAGGAGCCTCTTCCTGCCAAGGCATATAGAGTGAAGCACAGTTTGCTTTGTTCAATGGCTCATTCTGAGGACTAACAGCATAGATATTGATGCCTTTCTCCTTCATCACATTAATAAACTTCACAAAGTACTTGGCATAAACCTCGCGATAATCAGGATTGAGATGACCATCTGTCCATGAATCCTTAGGATTCTTGGTGTTTATATCTGTCACCTTCATCCATTTTGGACAAGTCCAAGGAGCTGCGATAATCTTCAGATTTGGGTTGATGGCAAGAATCTCCTTCAACACCGGAATCACATAATCGTTCTCATCGCTATAGAGCGCGAAGTTGCTGATAGGATCAGCCTCGCTGCCCTTCTTGTCGCAATAGGTATACTCAGTACTTGAAAAGTCGTTGCATCCCAAAGAGATACGGGCATAACTTACGCCATAACCCTCCGTAGTAGAGTAAATACGCTTCAAGAGAGCCTGACGTGCTTCTGGGTTCATCTGCATCAGATTATAGCAGGATGAATAAGTGATGGCATAACCGAATCCATCAATCGTCTGATACTTCTTATTTAAATCGAGTTCGATGGTGGTTGGTGCCATAGATACTCCATTATACAACTTCACCTCACCCTGTGCCAATGAATAGACTCCATCGGCTGTGGTAATGAAAGTTTTGGCTGTTCCTTGTGCCGGTACCGGATTTGGTGCCTCACTAGGAGTATCAAAGTCTACAGGATCTGAGAATGAGTTACTGCTGCTGCAAGCTGTCACAGAGAAAGCTGTTGCGCAGACCAGCATCATCAGTTTACTGCTATAGTATTTCATATTCGTTTCTTCTATTATTTGTTAATAACGGTTTGAGTTGAAAGCTATCCAGGTTAGCTTAGTAACCTGGATTCTGCTCTAGATTGGTATTCTGGTCAAGAGCGGTCTGTGGAATTGGCAACAGGTATGAGTTGCTGTCAAACTGTTTCACCTGTCTGATGCGTCCGCTATCACGGTTATCTATTCCGTTGAGATACTTCTCGACCTTGTTGTTGCGGCAAAGGTCGAACCAGCGTTCTCCCTCAAAGGCAAGTTCCAGACGGCGCTCATGGAGAACAGCCTCTATCATAGATTCCTTGCTGCCAGTCTTGTCGGATGTCAGTTCCTTCAGTTTGGCACGCTTGCGAATCTGGTTCACGAGTTTCGCACTCTCGGCAAGATTGCCCTTATAGGCTTCTGCCTCAGCCTTCATCAGGATAATATCAGCTAGACGAACCCAGTAAATATTATTGTATGAAGAGCGTAACTTATACATGAACGGATAGTTGGAAGCTGGATAATAGTTGCTCCAGGTACAGGCATAATATACGATAGCCTGATTCTTACGAACCTCATCACCCTCCTTGTCAAAGTCATTGATGATGTCTCGTGAAGGAGTAATCCACTTTGCCCAGGTAAAGTAGTAGTCCCAGTCGTCTAACGGACGGCCGTACATCCAGGTTTCCCAGTTTCCGCTACCGGTTGTCCAATGCACCTCCAGAATACCTTCTTTGGTATTGCGTTTCATGCAGTCTTTCGCAGTCTCATCATAGCCCCAAAGAGTTTCATAACTGTCTTCCAGCTCTACACCGGTTGTATTCATCACCTTGTCGGCATAAGCGATTACCTTGTCATAATCCTGCACTTCCTTTTCGGCATAAACCTTGGCAAGCATAGCCTGAGCTACGGTCTTGGTCATCTTGGTGCGGTCGGAATTGTCATTATCCGGTGCATACTGCTCAGCATCCGTCAAGTCGGCAATAATCTGCTCATAACATTCCTTCGGAGTCTTGCGAGGAGGATAATAGGTAGGATATACCTCATTGATATTCTCGGATGTGATGGTCTTTGCGATGGTCGTAATGACAGGGAAAGAACCCCACAGACGAGCCATTCTGAACATCATCAGGGCACGGAAGATTTCGCCCTGTGCCTTATAGGAATGATATTCAGCTTCTGATATCTGACCGTTCTCCTTCAATTGCTCAACACCATTGATCAGCACATTTGCCTGGGCGATATCCTCCAGATAGCGGTTCCAGTCACGGCTCAATACCGAGTTGCTGGCATCGATAGAGTTGGTTTCATAAGGTACCACCTCTGCACCGGTAGTTCCGGCATAAGCATTGTCGCTATGTGAATCGCCTATCAGAAGATAGTCGAGATGGGTATGCTCCTGGCGGTTGCGGAACAACTCATAGAGCGATTTGAGCTGTGCATCTGCAGCAGCCTTGTCCTTCAATACGGCAGTTGAGGTCTCTGTCTGACCGCCCTGTGTTATTTCTGATGGCTCTGATAATGGCTCGTAGTCGAGAGAGCAACTTGCCAAAGAGAACATTGCGATGCCACCGAGCGCCAATGTCTTGATTGTATGATATGTTTTCATTGTTGTCGATGTTTAGAATTCTACTTTTACACCTAATACTACACTCTTATTGAGTGGATAGGTACCCCAGTCGATGCCCTGCACACTACCACTGTTGCCATACTGGTTAACCTCCGGATCCATACCGGAATAGTCGGTCAGGGTAAGCAGGTTGGTTGCTGATACGTATGGCTGCAGACGGGTCAGGCCGAAACGTGAAATCAGTTTGCGAGGCACATCGTAAGAGAGAGAAATATCCTTTACACGGAGATAACTGCCATCTTCTACGAAGTAGGTTGAGTTGCGGATATCCCACTTAGCCTTTGGCACATCGGTAATCTGACCAGGAACTCTCCAGCGAGCCAGCACCTTGGTGCTTTGGTTCTTGCCATCATACATTCCTTCGGTTTCCATACGTGAAACGTTGTAGATATCGTTGCCATAGCTTCCCTGGATAAGAATACTGAGATTTAAGCCCTTATAAGAGAAGGTATTGGTCAAACCGAATGTAAAGTCTGGATTCGGATCACCGATATAAGTACGGTCACTGGCTGATACCAGCCCATCACCGGTCACGTCCTTATACTTCATATCACCTGTCTCGGGATCCACACCTTCTGCTACATATCCCCAGAAACTGCCTAATGGCATACCTGGCGTATTGCGAACCACCTGTTCGTTGACGAAATCGGTAGTCGTGGCTTCATAATATACCTGAGTCAGAGACAGGCTCTCCAACTTATTCTTGTTGAATGAGATGTTGAAATCTGTATTCCACTTCAAGGCGCCTGTCAGATTCTGTGAAGAGATGGCAAACTCCCAGCCTTTGTTGATCATCGAACCGCCATTATAGGTCAGGTTTCTTGCTGCAGCACTACCTGCCGGCAAGGTGATGTTCATCAACATATCCTTGGTCTTCTTATAATAGTAATCGGCATAAAAGGTGAGGCGGTTGCCCAGTACGGTCAAGTCGAGACCGATGTTGGTCTGGGTTGTTGTTTCCCAAGTCAGCTCAGGGTTACTCAGGTTGCCCTGTGAGAAAGTAGGAGTAGAATTGGCATCATTTCCCTCGCCAAACCACTGCACACGATTGATATTGTATCTTGCCAGATAGCTGTAATCGCCCAATCCGCTCTGGTTACCGGTCTGTCCCCAGCCTCCACGAATCTTCAAGTCGTCAATCCACTTGATATCTTTCATGAATTTCTCATTGCTTACGCGCCAGGCACCAGAGAATGATGGGAAGTAGCCCCAACGGTGATGTGGTGCCAACTTGGAAGAACCATCAGCACGCATATTAGCGGTTACCATATAGGTATCATTCCAGTTGTACTGCAAACGGGCGAATGTTGAGAGAATTGCCCAATCAGAAGCTGATGAACCGGTTCCTGTCCAGGAAATCTTGTTGGCTGCATTCAAGGTTGGGAACAGATCGTTGGCATAGTTGCTACCGTTGATATAGTTCTGGCTCCACTTGCTCTGTGTCCAGGAACTACCAGCCATTGCATCCAGACGGTGCTTTCCGAATGCCTTCTTATAGTTTAATACATTGTCCCATACGATAACGCTGCTGATGTTTCTACCATCATAGCCTGTACCGAATTCCTGACGGCCGATGGTGGTAGATATCGGGTCAAGGAAGTTGGTGGTTGTTCCTTGTGTACGGTCGAACGAGAGAGATGTGTTATAAGTCAGTTCTGGCATAAAGGTGACAGTTGCTTTTCCTGTTGCCAGCAATCGGTTGTAAGCCGACTTATTATTCTGAGTACGGGCGATATTCTCTGCTGGCGAGGTAATGTTCACGCCATAGAAGTTGTTGTAGAACTGGCTAGGATTCTCCGGATTCCATACCGGTGCATAGGTTGGCGTATTGACGATAGCTGTTACTACGCCACCTCGGTTAGAACCGGCACCCGAAATGATACCTGTACCCTTGTTGGTATAATCAGAATAAGTTACACTGGCATTGAGTCGCAACCACTTACGTATATCGTTCTCTACAGATGCTCGGAAGTTGTAACGCTGATAGCTTGACTTCTTGATAACACCATTTTCGCCTGTATAGCCACCCGAGATAAAGTATCTCAGTTTATCGGTACCATTGGTGATAGAGAGCTGATAATCCTGTACATTACCCGTACGGAACACCTCGTCTTTCCAGTCGGTTTGGTCTTTCAAACCTTCTGGCAGTTTCACCAGTCCAATCTCATCCATCAGTTCCTTATACTGAGCTGCATTGAGAGATTCCTGGTTATCGCGTACAGTATTAAATGCATAATGTGCATTCAGAGATACCTTAGCAACACCAGCCTTACCCTGCTTTGTACCGATAATGATGACACCATTGGCTGCACGTGATCCATAGATTGCAGCTGAAGAGGCATCCTTCAACACCTGGATATTATCAATATCATCAGCTGCCAGGAAGTCGATATTGGTCATTGGCACACCATCTACCACATAGAGCGGATCATTGCTACCATTCAAAGAGGTGGTACCACGCACACGTATGGTTGGTGAAGCACCTGGCTGACCGTTGGCTTGCGAAATCTGCAAACCGGCTGCCTTTCCCTGCATACCTGCTGCGGCAGATACGATAGGACGGGTATCAAGGTCTTTGGCTGACACACTGGATACGGCAGTAGTTACATCCTTACGCTTGACAGAGCCATAACCGATAGCCACCACTTCGTTGAGCATATTAGACTCCTCTTCGAGCATAATCTGTACGCCGTTAGAAGCTTTCACTTCCTTATTCTTATAACCTATATAACCTCAAATCCGCAACCTATAGGGTTTAGTGGGATTTTGCTTGCAAAGCGACAAAATTCATTTTATTGTACATATTTCTTGCACAACAGAAATGTCGCAGACACAAAATCCCCTTACCCCATAAAGCGACTTGAGGTAATACGCTGGTTTAACCAGAAAAGCATGGTCTTTAACCAAAGTCTGTCTTGAACAGGTTGGCATAAGCATTGTTGTCTGAGTAAATATTCAATACATGCCTACGTGATGTCTTAATCCATTTCGCAGGAACAGAGATGAACTTGAAAACAAAGGTCTTGATTCTGCTGGTGGCACGCAATCCAAATTCATGGGTTTTCAATCTCTGCATAATAGCTTTGTAGAAGTTTCTGATGAGAGCTGTCATAAGCAGGAATACAGTATTCTGTGCCATGAACGATTTTGGCAATCGATTCCAGCCAAAGCCATTGTTCATGTCATCGAAGATGCGTTCCTTGCCACCACGAAGATTGTAGAATTCCACGATGTCTCTTGCACTCGACTTGTAATCGTTAGTCAGTATACATCTGTAGGTATATTCGCCTTCCCAAATGTCAAGGTCTCCATCTATTCGCCTTTGTCTCTGTATGACAAGACGATACGGTTTTCCTTTCCATTTCTCAACAAGGATGGAATTCAGCTCAAATTCAATACCGTTGATTTCAACAGTTTTCCATCCAGTCAAGGCAAACATGGAATCGTAGAAGGAAGAGCATCTGTTGGCACGAATATAAAAATGCCTGCAATGAGCCTCTACCATATCTACGATTTCCTCCGAGCATGAGCCGCAATCCATGCGGGCACGGGATATATATACTTCTGATGCCTCCAGTCGCTTGAAGATTCTTTCCAAAGTCTCTCTTTGGTTGAAGCGCACGTTTGTGTTGCCGTCTCTATTTTCAATACCGACAATCATGTCGTTAATGACTGCCACACCTGGACTATAGCCCAGGAACTTCTTGTAGGTTGGTTTTGCATCATGCTTCTCTGTTTCAATGAACTGATGGTCAAAGTCAAAATCATACTCTTGACCGGATTTCAATTGACCAGTAGCAAGCAGGGCTTTGATCAATAAGCAGTTCATCTTGTCTGCAGTATTGAAATCATAGGAGTTGCCAGAAGCAGATTTATAGGTGATGTTCTTACAAGTCAGTTCTTCGATAGCACGCAATATGGTGTCTGCGCTGCAAGTGCGAAGAGTTGGATGAAGAGACAAATGTTTCATCAAGTGAGTTGTAACATCCTCAATACATGAGCCGCCACAAAGATATACGCACATCAGAGAGCGTAGAATTTCGCTATATTGATAACCAAACATAGTGCATCTCAATCCCAAGGTGGAATCTATGGTTTGAGCTAAAAGAGCATCAAATTGCTCCATAATAGAAAAAATTCCTCCAAAAGGAGTGAGTTTCTCAGATTTTATTTGTATCTTTGCCATGTCATATTAGAGTTTTGCTTGTCTTCTTTTCGCAACACTAAGGTAAGTGAAAATTCTGACATGGCAAAATCCTGGGCAACTTTTTGTTGCTCAGGCACTTATAAATAATGTTAAACTATAGTGTTGCGGAATTAAGGTATAAGAAATTTTGAGTCTGGCACCTGGCTGTACTTCGATGGTGAAGTGACCATCCAGGTCTGTAGCAACACCATTTTTGGTACCATTCTCCAGAACCGAAGCTCCGATAACGGGTTCATTGGTATTGTCGATTACAGTACCCGTAATCTTCACCTTCTGTCCCCAAGCTGTCGCCGAGACCATTAGGACGAGTGCTGAGGCTGCTAATCCTCGCAACATCGCATTACTTTTTGATTTTCTCATAATTTATACTTTAGTTATTCTCATTTATGTTTAAAATTGCTGTCTGATAGTCGGGAACCCATCCATGATTGGTTTCCGGTTGCAAAAGTATATAAAATGTCTGATATTTGTTGGTTGATTAAATAATTAAGTGGTGAAAATGACCACCTGTTTTTACAACTGCATTTGATTATCAGGACTTTACATTTTTCACAGTTCTAAATATAAGTGGTAGATTTATAATGGTAAAAGACACAATTATAGAAGAAAAAAACTGTTTTTCGGATGATTCAGCCAGAAGATTTATGCAGACAATTCAACAAATGAGTTGTAATATAAGCAATCCCGATTTATCTCTTCACTCTTCACCTTCTCGCCCGTAACCCCTCTGTTTATCGGGGTTTCGGGAAGTGAAGAGTTTTCTTTATCTCTTCACCCACTCTTCACCCCTCTTCACCCATATAGAAATACACTATACGCAATATGGGAAGAAAAAAAAGAGGAAAAAGCCCCCGGTGCCATACGCATCGGGAGCTTTTTTTATGCACCAAGCAGCAAAGGTGCTGCCTGGTGGGGGTACGATAGAGATTCCGTTTGTCTATATCTCACTTACCGCTTTTATTCGGGCTTTGTATCAAAGAAACCGATAAACTCATCAAAATCTCGAAGAATGTCAGTCAACTTAGGATTACTCTTTTGAACTATAATAGCTATGTAATTGTCAACTTCTTCATCTCTAAGAATAGAAACCTTGACACAAAACCGATCTCGTTTATCGAATTCGTTAAACCATCTGGTAAAAAGACGAGCTCGCATAGCCTGTCTGCTATCACCCGTTTCACATTGATATAAAAGAATGTCCGGATTCGTGAGAAAGAACTCTTCAATAATACTTTGTACAGTCTCTTTTACTTTAGAATCGTTAGGAGAATTCTTCTTGTTTTCATTGAGAATACCGAATTCATACGCTTTTTCATCCTCCCAGATATTATTATTTTCAACAAATTCTATTCGATACTGAACACCATAATCTGTCAAGAACTTATATGAGCCATTATCTATCCAGACCTTATAAGGAGAATGAAAATTGAGGCGCGTTAAGTTAAAGGCCTGCATAGCAGTTTGCAGCCTCCTTACGTGCTTTAGCAAAGTCTATTTGAGCCTTTGCCTCCATTTCTCTTTTACGTTTAACCATGTCTCGTAATACAGCAATTGCTTCTTCACGAGTTTTAATTTTTAAAGCCATATTTATCCATTTAAAAGTTCTACTTCTATTTGTCTGCAAAGATAAGCTTTTATTTTGAAAATGCAAAGAAAACAGGAGAAAAGTTTCGAAAAAATATGGTGGTAGTTCTTGAACCCACCTATCACAGTGACACATAGAAAACGGTAGTGTTATTGACCACGAATATTGCGTGAAGGCTTTCACCAAGTTCTATCAGTTGTAAGCAATCCCGATTTATCTCTTCACTCTTCACCTTCTCGCCCGTAACCCCTCTGTTTATCGGGGTTTCGGGAGGTGAAGAATTTTCTTTATCTCTTCACCCATCTTCACCCATATAGAATTTGTAATACACTATACGCAATATGGGAAGAAAAGAAAACAGGCGATTCGGCGAAATTTCCTATTGAAGTCTGAGAACTTTATGATATATAGACGGTATCATCAATGTCTTCCATACCTAGGAGATCGAAATACATAAGACGTGTATTTAGTGGCAATCTGCCAACACCTATTTCCATGTATTTAGCTTCGAAACGTTCATCTTCAACAAGATATTTAAAACCGTTCTTTTGATAATAGTGAATGGTAGAATCACTATTATAGGCATCAACAATAATGAAACGGCATCCGGTTTTGTTATTATATCTGAACCAGTTTTTTATCAAGTCCATAACAGCAGTTCCGATTCCTTTGCCTGCAAACTTTTTGTTGGTAGCAAGTCTGCCTATCAGAACAGCTGGGAACCTGCGAAGTCTTTTCCCTTGAAGATCTGTAAAGTCAAGAAATGATTTTTTTGATTCATCATTTAGTTTATTGGTGATCCTAATGCTATCATTGGATAGGGTAAATGCAGCCACAACAATATTAGGATTGTCACGAAGACACAATAAATATGTTTTTCCAAGTAAACGCTTGGAATAAATAACGGAATCATTGGCAAAGAATTCGTCTAAGTCTTGATTGTCACAACAAAAAGGCTCACATGAAGCAAGCTTTTGAGGTGTTACGACAGTAAGAACGCACATCTCTAATAATTCTTCATATGTCATAGCAAGTTCATTTCGCGCAAGAATTTTCTTGTGAGTTCAACTTTTTTCTTGTCAACTTTAATACTTCCAGGATGGGCTTCTGTCCATTCTGCATTTTCTAAAAATTTTTCAGCTTCTTCACCTTGAAGAGTTGGAATGATTCTTATTGCTGTTGCCATAACTTTTCTTTTTTTGGATATTTTTGCAAAGATAAGATTTATATCTTTAACTTCCAAGTTTTTAGGCAACTTTTTTGTTTTTTTTTATTTTTAAATTGTTATAGTCATCGTGATAAGGAATCGGTCACGCAGATTTTTATTCTATACGGTTATGGAAAAGCCCCAGGCATCAGATGTGCTGCCTGTCGGGGAATACGATAGAGAATCAGGGGCTAGTCGGCCCAAATTCCCTTATTAGTTTCATTATCCCAGAAATCCTTCACATTTTCTTCGCTGTAATCCGCTTCTCCCGCCTTCTGGATAACAGAACCGGCGAGGATGGCTGTGGTTTCCATTTCCATGACGCTAACCACTGGCTTGATATATCTTTTCTTTTTCATATCTGTTTTTATTACTATTTTTTATTACTTGATGATAACCTTCATGGTCTTGCCACCACGCTTTACGATGTTCACACCCTTCTGCAAATTCTGTAGGCGACGGCCCTGGAGGTCGTAGTATTCAGCCTTGCTATCTGCTGTAGTCTCCAACTGCTCAATGGCTGTGGTGCTGCCGCCTACGCTGATGCTGAACATTCTGGCACCAGCTGCAGGAGCAGATGAGTTATCTACCATGTAAGCACGGAAAGGCTTGCTGCCCACAGACTCCGTTTTTGTTTCACCCAACAGCTTGGCTGGGTTCATCAGCTTGTCGCCCTTCACGATGTAGCAGTTGTTATCAGTATCCTTGCTGAACATCTTCTGTGTATAGAGACCCTGGAGCTGATAGTTGCCATTAGCTGTTTCTGCAGTCTTTACTTCATTTGCAATCTCCTTGTCGGCTTCTGTGAAGTCGAGCTTTGTTGCTCCATCCTTCATCTTGATGATAACAGGAGTACCAGCTGCGATGCTTCCCTCAATCTCTTCGAGTTCTACGGTCTCAGTACCCTCATCAGCCGAGAGAAGCTTGAAGGCACGGAAGTTCTTGTCGGCGAGAGATACCTCGAATGGCAAGCAGAGCGTTGCCCAGGTTGTGCCTTCCTTCATTGTGCGGTTGTAAGATGCAGCCTTGGCTGCGAATGGCTCGTAAGCCACGAAATCCTTATCGTCGTCAAGTACGAGATTATCCGTAGCAAGAGTTTCTCCCGTTGCTCCTATCTTCTCATCGCCATAATACTGATTGCCATCAGACTGACTACCAGACCCACGAACGTGATAAACACTACGCCGAGAATGAGGCAGATATAAAAACGCCCTCTCCTGATGAAATCACCCAAACTGAAATGATACATCGGGTAATCATCAAGATAGGTCCTATATTCCCTCACCATGACATTAATCATGATGCCAACATAAATGAGGAGAAACAAAGCTACTATCAGGATAGCCTGTTCTTCTTTGGCAAATGAATCTATTATACTTTTCATGGTGCAAAGATAGTGTTTTTCTTTGAAACTAGGTGTCGCATTCCCCCACATAGGTGTCGCATTCCTACAAAAAAGGTGTCTCATTCGTGAGGAATGCGACACCTAATACATACTTTTTAACAGTTTTTTTTCTCTCCAAGCCGTAGGAGAGCAGCCTTCTTTCTCTTTGAACATACGGTAGAGATGGGTACGGGAAGAGAAGCCACACTCGGCAGAAATGATGTCATTACCGAAGTCGGGGCTATCCAACATCATCTTCTTGGCAGCCTCAAAACGCACCTCGGCAAGCCAGAGGCGGAAGGTGGTATTGAGACAGGATGAGAGGTATCGCGACAACTCGTTCTTGGAGATGTTCAGCGAGCGTAACAGGGTGAACATGTTTACTGTGGTGTCTTTTCTTCGCACCACTTGTCAAGCTTCTCCTTGATGGCTGCCTGACGCTCCTGAGAAATTGGCTGTAAGTTTTCTTTACTGTCTGTATACTCTGCATTCTGCCTATCGGAGCTCTCCAAAGATACCCCCTTTCTAATTGAAATTAGCCAATTAAATTTCGCATTCAATTAAAATAATCAGCAAAATTCTTGGCTGTTTTAAATAAAAGTTGTAGTTTTGCATTTGGAATAATATAAATATGTATGATATGACAACATTAGCTATTTATAAATTGTGGAGTTTCTTGCAGTCCCTTCCTTTGACAGCAAGTAATGAGCGTTGGTTGGCCGAACGTCTGTTGGAGTCAGCTAATGCTAAGTCTGTTACAACTGTAAAGAAGCAAGAGAATGCGTGGGCTAACTATCAGCTTTCGCCCGAAATACTTAAGATGACGCTTAAGAATCGTAAGCAAGTTTCAGATGCGATAGATGACTCATTATATGAATCTTTAGAAGAAAAATACAAATGAAAGTATTCTTAGATACCAATATAGTCATAGATTTCTATGATCAGCGAGGTGATTTTTATTATCCCGCTGCCGTTATTTTTGACCTAGCCCATAAGAGAAAAATTCAACTTTATGTTTCTGCTATAACATTTGTCAATGCATTTTTTATCTTGCGCAAATCTTATTCTCGGGAAGAGTTGTATCAATCTATGTTAGGTCTTGCGTCTCTTTGTGAAATAACGGATGTGGATAAGGAGATTATAAAGAAGTGTCTATCATTTGAACGTAAAGATTTTGAGGATAGCGTGCAATATGAATCTGCTTTGCTCCATCAAGTAGATGTGATAGTAACAAGAAATGTAAAGGACTTTAGGGATTTTGCAGAAAATGTGCAGACTCCTGCTGATTTTTTAGAATCGATATTAGTTTAAAATAAGAAGGCTCAGGAAGGAAGAAAATGGTAAAAGCCCCCGATGCGTATAGCACCGGGGGCTTCCTGTATTATGCCGTTAGGCGTTATAATGACTGTTAATCACCATAATACCAGTCGTCTTCCATTTCTGGTCTACCACTGTCACCTTTTCCTTGCTGCATAGTAGATGCTGCAAGGAGGGTGCAAGAGGTGATGTTTACCACCTGCATCTCTGGCTTTGTATATTCTTTCTTTTTCATATCCTTTTGATTTTAAAATTCTTTACTTAACCATGATTTTATAAGTCTTGCTGCCACGCTTCACGATGTTCAGACCCTTCTGCAGACCATTGGTACGACGACCATTCGCGTCATAGTATTCTGCATTGGCATCGTTGCTGATAGCGTTGAGGTTGTCAATGGCAGTAGTGCCATCACCCTTTCCGATGCTCAGCATGGCTGCTCTTGCCTGAGAAGCTGTGGCTGGATGGATGTATGCACGCATCGGTTTGATACCCACGCCCTTGCCATCATTCAAGTCAGAGACACGCCAGAACTTATCCTTGCCGATGATGTAGTCGGTGTCTGCAAGACCCTGATTGTCTTTGCCGCCAATCTTGGTGAATGAACCTACGAGGTTGACATCTGTGTTTGTTCCAGCTACTGTTGGGGCAGTTGCAATTTCTGCATTGCTTGCAGAAAGACTAAGTGATGTCTTACCCTCATTCATCTTGAAGAGCACCGGAGTACCGGCAGGAATCTTTGCTCCTTCTTCATAACTCTCAAGAGTGATGCAATCATTATCATTGTCAATACCTGTAAGACAATAGAACTTACATTCTGTTTCCTGGCTCTGGACAATGGCGAAAGGCAAGCAGAGCGTTCCCCATGCGGTGCCAGCATTCATTGTGCGGTTGTAAGATGCAGCCTTGGCTGCGAACGGCTCGTAAGCCACGAAGTCCTTGCCATCGTCAAGAACGAGATTATCCGTAGCAAGAGTTTCTCCCGCTGCTCCTATCTTATCATCGCCATTCTTGCCTACCAGCTTGCTGAAATAGCCGGTTTTATAGTTGGCATATTTGGAGTCTCTCTTGCTAAAGCTATAGTCTTTGAGGCTTCTGCATTCATTGAACATATCACCACCATTGACCTGGTCCGTTACAAACTTTTCGCTGGCGTAGATGGTTGTGAGAGTAGAGCAGCCATCGAACATATAATCCATATTCGTCACATTCGCAGTGTTGAAGCTAGTGAGGTCGAGCGAAGAGAGATTTTGACAGTTAGAGAACATGCCGTACATATTTGTCACATTCCCTGTATTGAAATTAGTGAGGTCGAGCGAAGAGAGATTTTGACAGCGACAGAACATGACACCCATATTCGTCACATTCTCGGTGTTAAGATTCTCGATGCCCTCTATTGTGGCCAGATTAGTGCAATACCAGAACCAGCTACAACAGCTCGTTGGTCTTGCGTTAGCAAACGAAGCATCGAAGACCACTTTCTTGATTTCATCTTTATGCGTAAGCCACCCCGGTTCGGATGCTTCCAGATTAAGCGCATAAGCTCTTTCGGGCTTGGAAAGGCCGCGTCTGAATGTAAGCGTTCCTGTACCTTCGTTAAACTCGGCATACTCAAATATAGGAGTAAAATAACCATTCGTGCCGCAGTTGGCGTAGGTGTGGTCTGTCTTGCTGTTATTATACTCTAATATTGTGCCTTTGAGATTCCTGCAAAATGCGAACATACCTTCACCCGATTGTACCTTGCTCGTAACAAACTTATCGCTGGCGTAGATGGTTTTAAGAGCTGAGCAGCCAGAGAACATACAGACCATATTCCCCACCTCCTTTGTATAGAAATTAGAGAGGTCGAGCGAAGAGAGAGCTGAGCAGCCATAGAACATGTAACTCATATCTGTCACAATCGCTGTATTGAAATTCGAGAGGTCGAGCGAAGAGAGAGCTGAGCAGCTCTCGAACATGTAACTCATATTTGTCACATTCGCAGTATTGAACTTAGTGACGTCGAGCGAAGAGAGAACTGGGCAGCGACAGAACATGTAACTCATATTTGTCACATTCGCAGTATTGAACTTAGTGACGTCGAGAGAGGTGAGTTTTGAACAGCGATAGAACATGTAGTTCATATTCGTCACCTTCGCTGTATTGAAATGGGTAACATCTAGCGAGGTGAGAGCTGAGCAGCCATAGAACATGTTACTCATATCTGTCACCTGCTCTGTGTTCAAGTACTTCAAGTCTTTAATTGTTTCCAAGTTTGTTAACCACGCAAAGAAACTCTTCAATGATGTTGGAGCGTACGTTTTGAAACTCTTATCGAAAACGACACTCTTGATATCTAGGGAATTTATTCCTAAAAGATAGCTCATTTCGCCCACCGTCGGTTTATTCACTATAACTGCATGGTTTAAATCAAGGCTTTCTATATTGTTCGAAGTGATTTTCTTGAAAGTTAATGTGTTGTTAGACGATTCATAATCTGCGACATAGTCATCAATTGTGAATGATGTTTTCAGATTATATAAGAATGCACGATCAGCATTTGCATCTGAACGCCAGCCTTTTTCATAAAGTAACCTCAAAGAATGTTCGCCTGCAGATAATAAAACTTTGTATTCTGTTTGCTTTTTTCCGCTAATACACAAATCTTCTATGTTATCTACATAAATATAAAATTGAGCTCTGTTTTCTTCTGACGAAACGAGAACCTGAGATGTCAGTAATATAGGTTTAGATACATTGAACCTGATTACTGTCTCAGAAGAACTGCGATCCAAATGATAATTACTTGACATCAGTACATTGCTACCATTAGGAATAGTGAAGCCAAGATCCTGCATACCTTCGGCTTTCGAGTCCAATATCTGCCAAGGATAATCGCCATTGTCAGTAATGGTAACATCGGTTATACCATCCAAATTATTGAACAAAGCATAGCGATTTGCGCCACAGACAGTACAATTGCCTTCACTGTCTAATGTATGACCATTTGCTGGAATCACGAGGTTGGCAGCATCAGTAATCTCGGTAGTTGCGGCTTCATTGCTGAAGAGTTTGTTGCATACGTTGCATTGCCAGTATTCTTTTAAACCAGTTTCTGTACATGTAGCAGCTTTCAGTGCATGATGAGTGAGAGTGTGTGGCTTAAGAAGATTCAAATATTCCTTCACAATTAAATGACAGAGAGAGCATTCTTTTGTGGTATAGCCAGGCTCTGTGCAAGTAGGTTCTACGGTTTTGATTGCTGCGCCAAGAGCAGACGAGCCATCGGCTTTCAGGTGCGTACAGGTATTGAGTTTGAGTTCAAACTCGCCTACCTGCAATATGCTTCCACTATGAATAGCCGAGATTTCCCATTTAAAATATTTATAAGAGGTAGAACCTTCGCAGGGAAAGTTGTACGAAGTATTGTTCTTATCCTGGAGCACCTTGTCTTTGTTTACCTCATCGATAAGCGTCCAAGCGCCATTTTTGCCTTCGTTGTTGCCATAGAGTTTCCATGAAAACGGATTGCGACCTCCACATCCAAAATTTGCATTGTCATTACCCGTAGTGATGGTGTAGCCCACAGGAATTCCTGCCTTGCTGGCTTCGAAGATGACATAGGCGCTGCCTCTAAACTCGCAGCACCACTTAGAGGAATTGCCGTCTTCCTTTTTGCCATCAAAGAGATTAGCGTAAGTCTCACCCTTGTAGCCCACAGGGGTACCTGCTAACTTTTTAAGCGTTACTGTCGTTACGTAATCTGTCTGCGCCACCATACGTCCAGGCAGAAGCAACAACATGAGCAACATCAATGGGAACAGGGCAAATCTACAGAACTTTGCCCCCCCCACTGTTCATACGGCCGACGTGCGACCCATTGGATTGATTTGAAAAATGTTTCATAATTTAATATTATATTTGTCATTATATTTTATCAAGAAATTACTGAATACTGATTGCCATCAGACTGACTACCAGACCCACGAACGTGATAAACACTACGCCGAGAATGAGGCAGATATAGAAACGCCCTCTCCTGATGAAATCACCCAGGCTGAAATGATACATCGGGTAATCATCAAGATAGGTTCTATATTCCCTCACCATGACATTAATCATGATGCCAACATAAATGAGGAGAAACAAAGCTACTATCAGGATAGCCTGTTCTTCTTTGGCTAATAATTCTATTATACTTTTCATGGTGCAAAGATAGTGTTTTTCTTTGAAACAAGGTGTCGCATTCCCCCACATAGGTGTCGCATTCCTACAAAAAAGGTGTCTCATTCGTGAGGAATGCGACACCTAATACATACTTTTTAACAGTTTTTCTCTCTCCAAGCCGTAGGAGAGCAGCCTTCTTTCTCTTTGAACATACGGTAGAGATGGGTACGGGAAGAGAAGCCGCACTCGGCAGAAATGATGTCATTACCGAAGTCGGGGTTATCCAACATCATCTTCTTGGCAGCCTCAAAACGCACCTCGGCAAGCCAGGGGCGGAAGGTGGTATTGAGACAGGATGAGAGGTAGCGCGACAACTCGTATCTGCTGATATTCAACGAACGTGACAGGGTAATCATATTCAGCGACGTATCCCTATAACCCTTGGCGGCACACCATTCATCCAACTTCTCACGGACGATCTTCTGCCGTCTTTCTGAACGCAGTGATTGTAAAGTTTCTTTCTTATCATCCAGTTCTTCATCCTGCAGTTCAGAATCGACAACGTCTCCCACACATTCCATAGCAGCCTCCTCTTCTTCCTCCTTATCCAAGAGTTCTTCGGTAGGCATGTAATTATAGCCCAAAGCCATGAAACTGAGCGTGAAGAAAAAGACAGCAAGCAGTCCCAGAGGTCCGATAACATATAGAGATTTGGTGGAAAGGACTGCAAAAGGCAGGGCTACTGCTGGGAAAAAGACCATGAATACACTGGCTCGCGCATATCTCACGTAAGGCAGGATATCATAACCAGCCATCACCTCCAGCATCCTCCTGCGCTTTCTGATTTCCACTATTATCATATAGATGCAATAGGCTACGTTGATGGCGAACAGGACTATCATCACATAAATCCAGCTGCCGATATGGAAGTTTCCCCTCTGGATAAAGCCGATGCAGAAGGCAGCCAATATGGCGGCATAAATGCTGGCGCAAACGATGTTCATCTTCCGGCGGTTGGCATGAGTTGCCTCGATATTGTAAATGCCAATAGAGATGAGCGAGAAGCAAGGGGGATAGGCGAGCATGTTGAAAACGGCTCCCACAGCAGCGTCTTGAGCCCGGAAGCCCAGAAGCATCTGCATGAGAAATTGTATGGCCAATCCTACCATGGCTCCGATAATCAGCCATCGTGACACTTCATATCGCCGGTTCATCCACTTCATGTGCAGTCGGGTAATACCCAGGATGAGGATATTGACGAGCATAAATAGGAAACAGGCGAACTGCAATAAATATAATGTATCCATTTCGTTCTTATTTTTGTATTTGGCATCTGCCAAGATTATCGTTAACACGTTAAAACGTATGCAAAAATACAAATTTTATTTTTAAATGGAGAGGAGAAATGGGGGAAAAGTAAATAAAAGGACGAAAAAAAATGGTTTTATTTATCGGGAACAGCAGACTGGCGAAACTAGAACAGCAGACTAGCGATAGGCAGAACAGTGGGCTGTCTGAGCCAAACAGCGAACGAAAACCGGTTTGCCAGGTTTTTCAATAACCGAAATATCACACCGGTTCCGGCTGATATCAGAAAAGAAGACGAAAAATTGATTTTACTCTTCACTCTTCACCCAATCGCTGGAAATGCCTTTATATAAAGGGGATTCGAGAGGTGAAGAGTGGGTGAAGATAGGTGAAGAGTTACAAAAAACTCTTCACCCTCCGCAACACCTTTATATAAAGGGGATTCGAGCTATCGGGTGAAGAGTGAAGAGTTTTTATCTATTCCATTGCCTCATATCCTTTGTTCTGAACCAACTTGCCATTGAAGGCAAGACTCCGCTGAGGTATCGGGAAGACGATGGAACAGGACGTAAGAGCGGACTGAACAGAACGGCGAAGATGCGAGGACTTGAGGAACTTGCCGAAACGGATAAGGTCCTGACGGTGACAGGTTTCGCCCGCCAACACAACCTGACGGTCTTCCAGAATATTGGCAAGCGATGACTTGCGCGCAGGCAAACCGGCATGCGCACGAACCATATTATACTCTGCCCTGCCATCCCCATCGTTGCGCTCCATCGCCTCAGCCTTCATCAGCAACACATCAGCATAACGGAAACGGAAAAGAGGTTTGGCTGGTCGGGAATGCAGAACAGAATCAGCCTCATCCATCACCAGCGCATCCTTCGGCATCAGATAACGCACCGAACTGTTGAAGATTTCATCCTCCTCTAAACTGCAGCCTTCATCAGCCAGTCTGTTGCAATAGAAGATGCAGGTTTCCCAAGCATTCAATATCTTGCTGCGGTTCTCACTCGCCTTGCCGCCCGTAATGAGCGAGGCGCCATCGGCAGTACGCACCATAAATTCCAGGTCCCTACCCTTCGGACGCTTCCTGTAACCCTGCGCCCAATCGTTGTACATATAGATTTCAGCATTCAGCGCCAGCTTAGCCAGCAGGAAGTTGATCACAGGCTGCGTGATGCGCCCATAATGAGAGCCTTCCTCCAAACTTGACGTCTGAGGAAGATAAGGCAACACCTGCTGCAATTCGCTGAAGATGAAATGGAAGATTTCGCTCCGTTCGCTCTGAGCCGACAGCTTTTCATCGGTAACCGAAGAGCCCGATGCCGGTTCATAGATGAGAGATTCTGCCGAAGACAGGAGTACCGGAATCCTGCCATACAAATCCATCGCTTCATAATACATCATGGCTCTGATGGCACGCACCTCGGCCTTGAACTGCGCCTTCTGGTTATCGGTAAGCCGTACAGACTGTAAATCTATCATATCCAGCGACTTGTTGCACATGCCGATAGCCCGATAAAGATATTGCCAGGAAGAATAAAGCTGCTCATCATCAGGAGAAAGAGAAAGCAGACTGTCCAGACGCTGAATATCGCGGATGCCTTCCCCATCTATCGTTCCACCCATAAAATCATATAAAGGAGCTATGGTCGTATCGAATATTTCAGACGCAGAACCATTGCTGCCACCCCCATCGAGCTGATCCTTAGGATGCTCATTCAAGCACGATGAGAATGCCAACAGGGTCAGGAAAGAGATGACCCACGTGAACAAATGTGAAATATACCGTCTCATAACCATATCACATGAAGTTTAGGTTTCAAACTGTAAGGACTGCGAATAACAGCAATCCGACTGCAAATATAAGAAAAAAGAATGATAAAAGGACACAAATATAGTAAAAATCTACGCAAATTTTGCGGTTATCAAATTTATTTGTACCTTTGCACCCGGTTAGCAGAGAGCTAACTAAGGGGTGCTACCGCCAGAAAAGAGAAAAAAGCGGATGCTGAGAATATACCCATCGACCTGAACCAGGTAATGCTGGCGTAGGAAAATAAGGCACATTCCCCCCTTATATGATGTTTTTAATTTAAATAAATGAAAAGATTCAACGGGATCGCACTCAGTGTAGCGTTTTGCTCTTTGGCAAGCCAGGCTGCACTGGCACAGACAAAAATCGACACCTTGAAGGTGCAGAATTTGAATGAAGTGATTGTAAAAGGCGTACGTGCCGCAAAGGAAGCTCCATACGCCGTGGCTAACATCAGGAAATCAGAACTTAAACAATTCTCTTGCTCAGGTCAGGAATTGCCATTTCTCCTTTCTCGTACACCGGGCATCCTCGCCTGGAGTGAGAACGGTATCGGCACCGGTACTACCTATATGCGCATTCGTGGCGCTGCCGGAAGCCGCATCAATGTAACACTCGACGGAGTGGCTCTCAATTCACCGGAAGACCAGACCGTTTTCTGGGCTAACATGAACAGTTATTCTTCGCTCCTGGGCAGCATCCAGGTACAGCGCGGCGTAGGCTCTTCTACCAATGGCGACGGTGCCTTCGGTGGAAGCATCTCTATGGCTACAGCTGCTCCTTCGCTCACCCCTACTGCAGAAGTTACCGGTTCTTTCGGTTCTTACAATACCTATCATACAGGCGCCAGCTTCTCTACAGGTCTGCTCGGCAAGCATCTGATTTTTGACGGTGCTTATCACGAGACTGCTACCGACGGTTATGTAGACGGCACAGCAGGCCGCTCAGGTTCTTACTATGGCGGACTGACCTGGCTGGGCGATAACTTCAAGATAAGCTACAAGAACATCGGCAACTTCGAGAAGACCGGTCAGGCTTGGAACGGTGTGCTGGGCGGAGATTACAACTCTAACTTCACCCTCCTTGAGGATGGCATCCGCACTTATAAAGATATGTATAAGGCTGGTCTGGATAAGTTTAACGTGCTGACAGGCGATATGGTTCGCAACGACAAGGGCGATTATACCATCACTCCTTATACCCTGCGCGACGGAAGCAAATGGGACAAGACTACTGATAACTTCTATCAGAACCACAACATCCTTTCGGCTACCTGGACACCAAGCAGCCACTGGAGCCACAGCCTCTCACTGCATTACACCTATGGCTACGGCTACTACAAGGAGTTTAAGAACAACGCCAAGTTTGCCAAGTTCGGACTCGTTTACAATGATGCAGAAGGTAATTTCATCAAGAAATCTGACTTCATCCGCAAGAAGGGACTCACCCAGCATACCTACGGCATGGTATACAATACCAACTACAAGGATGAGCACTGGGATGTTATCGGCGGATTGAACCTGCAGCAGTTCCGTGGCAACCACTGGGGATACCTTACTTATATCGCCAACCAGGATGCCGAGAAGAAATTCTTCGGCAACAATGGTCAGTATAAGTACTATGACTCTGATGCCCACAAGTATGACTACAGCGCCTTCGTCAAGGCAAGCTATCGCTTTGCAGACTACTGGAATGCCTTCGCTGACCTGCAGTATCGCCGTGTAGAATACAAGACCGAC
This sequence comes from Segatella copri, assembly GCF_015074785.1. NCBI lineage: Bacteria > Pseudomonadati > Bacteroidota > Bacteroidia > Bacteroidales > Prevotellaceae > Segatella > Segatella copri. The sequence goes on along the minus strand of NZ_CP042464.1, from coordinate 3,079 downwards.
GGTATCAACGATAAATTTATCGCCCTGAAAGACGGCAGCTACAAGAACCAGGAGCTGAACATCAACGAGAAGTACAACTTCTTCAACCCTAAGGCAGGTATCAGCTTCAACAAGGATGGCCACAAGGCATACGCATCTGTAGCCTACAGTAACCGCGAGCCAGAGCGCAACAACTTTACCGACAACTTCAACTATCCATTCCCTAAAGAGGAGAAGCTGCTCGATGTAGAGTTCGGCTATCAGTATCAGGGCGACAACTGGCATGCAGGCGCCAACTTCTACTATATGGATTATGACAACCAGCTGGCTCAGACCGGACAGTTGAGTGACATCGGCGAGGCGCTGACCACCAACATCAAGGATTCTTATCGTATGGGCGTAGAGCTGGCAGCCGGCTGGGCACCATTGTCATGGTTGTCTGTAGAAGGAAATGCCGCTTTGAGCAAGAACAAGATCAAGGACTTTGATGAGTATGTAAGCAACTGGGATGATGAAACCAAGCCAGGCGTAGTACATTACGACAACTCAACCCTGTCTTATTCTCCATCAGCTATCCTGAACGGATTCATCGATATCCACTATGCCGGTTTCTCTGCTACCTGGCATACCAACTTTGTAAGTCGCCAGTATATTACCAACACAGAAGACCGCGACTTCTCGCTGCCATGCTATTCACAGAGCGACCTGAGCCTGAACTACAGTGCTAAGGTAACCAAGGCACTCGGCATCAAGGAGGTAAGCTTCGGTGTGGACATCAACAATATCTTCAACCGCCACTATGCAGCCAGCGCATTCACCTGGAGCAATGCTACCGGTTACGGATATACATTGGACAAACGATTCAAGCAGATAGCCTACATCCCGATGGCAGATACCACCTGGATGACGCATCTTACATTGAAGTTCTAATCAGAAATCATCATGATGGATTATATTGCATCACATGGTTTAGACATCTTTACCACGGTACTCGGACTGGTTTATATCCTGTTGGAGTACCGTGCCAGTATCTGGCTCTGGCTGGTAGGCATCATCATGCCCGCCCTGGACGTATGGCTCTATTGGAGTCATGGTCTTTACGGGGATGCGGGTATGGCGGTCTACTATACGATAGCCGGTGTATATGGTTATGCCGTATGGAAATATGGCAAGAAGCACAACCAGAAGGAGAAAGAAGAACTTCCGATTACCTATATGAAGAAGTCGCTCTATCTCCCTACTCTTCTGTTCTTCCTGGCAGCCTGGGGCATCACCTATTATATACTGATAACTTTCACCAACTCTACAGTTCCTCTGCAAGACAGTTTCACCAATGCCCTGAGCTTTGTGGGTCTCTGGGCGCTGGCACGCAAATATATCGAGCAGTGGTTTTTCTGGATTATCGTAGATGCCGTTTGCTTCTATCTCTATATCATCAAAGGCATCCCATTCAAGGCAGGACTTTACGGTCTCTATGTCATCATCGCCGTAGCCGGATACTTTAAATGGAAGAAGATGATGATGAAAAAGAGTTGATGGTTGACAGTTAATAGTTTATAGACGGAAAAAGGAAGCCAAGGCAAAAACAAACTTGCCAGGCTTCCTTTATTTCATTTATATAAACAAGAACCACTATACCAAGGTTCCGCGCTTAAACTTATCCTATCAGCGAAAAGCACATCCTTTATGCCCTTTTCACCTTTAATCCGTTTTCGATACTAACCAGTTCATCGCTGAATCCAGCATCAATCTTCAGTCTTTCTTCCACTTTTGAACAACTGTGGATAACTGTGCTATGATCACGATTACCAACGAGTTTTCCGATTCTCGAAGCAGGCATTTTGGTATATTTCTGTGCCAGATACATTGTTACCTGTCTAGCTACGACATAATCACGCTTACGGCTCTTGCTGTTCACGGCAGTAACCGTTACATTATAATGATGGCAAACCGTTTCAACGATGTCATCGATGGTGAGCGGCTTATCATCCACCTTCACCGCACGCTTGATGACGCGCTCGGCAAGTCGGATATCAATGCTGCTGTTATAAACAATGCTGTAAGCCAGAAGACCATTGATGGCTCCCTGCAAATCGCGCACACTTCCGTTACAGGTCTGGGCGATGAAAGAGATGACATCTACCGGAATCTTCAAACCGTCACGACGGATCTTATTGCTCAGGATATCCACACACAACTGGATATTCGGCTTCTCCAACTCGCAGACCAGACCGCAAGAGAAACGGGTGAGCAGACGGTCTGGCATATCCTTCAACTCTACCGGAGGGCGGTCGCACGCCAGGATAATACGCTTTCCGTTGCGGAAAAGGTGGTTGAAGATATGGAAGAAGGTATTCAGCGTCTTTGCCTTACCAGCCCACTCCTGGATATCATCCACAATCAGCATATCAATAGACTGATAGAAGTTGATGAAATCATTGCTCGCATTATGGAGCACGGCATCAGTATACTGGGTCTGGAAAAGACGGGCACTCACATAGAGCACACGCTTCTGAGGATACATCTGCTTCGCTTTCAGGCCGATGGCATTCACCAGATGCGTCTTACCGCTACCCGAAGGTCCGTAAATGAACATTGGGTTAAACTGGGTGGTATTGGGATGCTCGGCAATAGACAATCCTACGGAACGAGGCAGCTTATTGCTGTCACCCTCCATATAATTGTTGAAAGTAAGCTTCGGGTCTAACTGTGTATCAATGTCTTCCTGCTGCTGGGGAGCGGCAGGCTGGGCAGCCGTCTGCTGGGCACGCTCACGAGTTTGCTTTGCCATATCAGCATCGTCTGGATCTGCCTCTATATCTTGAGAAAGCTTATGCTCCTTATCGGTTACAACACGATAAGTGAGACGGATTCCTTCACCAAAATTACGATGCAGCACCTTACTTAACAAGTCAACGAAGTTCTGTTCCAAGTACTCGTATACGAACGGACTCGGAACCTGCACCAACAAAGTCTTTGTCGACGGCTTGTACGATTCAAAGACGATTGGCTTGAACCATGTGTTATATTGCTGCTCTGTTACACTGTCCTTTATGAGCAAAAGACTGTTGTCCCAGAGGGCTTTTGGACTTGCTAACAT